>JBBRNU010000338.1:0-5494 GCA_038230115.1 Chthonomonadales bacterium
CTTCCGGCACGGCCCACAGGCTCGACCAGGTACGCCGCCGCACCATTTCCAGCGTGTCGGCCACTTTCCAGGGCTGAGTCCAGCGCAGGTCGTCGCTCTCTAAGGGCGTTATTTGCGCGCCCGTCGCCATCAAATACGCGTGAATCTGCTCGCGATTGGCCGCGCCTATATGTTCGCGAAACACGCCGCGCGCCCGCGCCAGTTCAAAATAATGCTCGCGCGACGGCCCCCGCTGCCCCCGCTCCTGCCCCAGCAATAACGTCCCGCCCGGTCGCAAAACGCGCCGAACCTCAGCGAGGACGCTTTCCCAATCGGCGATCAGATGCAGAATATGCACGAGGAGAACGGCCCCGACCGCGCCGGAGCGCAGCGGCAGCCGCCGCAAATCGCCCTGCGCCAGTCGCAGCGACCGTCCGACTAGATCGGCGGAAGCAGGCGGCGCAGATAATTTTGCACGCAGTTGCGCCATCATGTTCGGCGAGATGTCAATGCCGACGACCGGCGTTCCCAACCCGGCGAGCGGCAGCGCAAACCGCCCCGTTCCCACGCCCGCGTCCAAAAACGCCTCTCTCGGCGCAAGGGCCGCCGCGTCGTGCAGGCGCTGCGCCGCCCGTATCTGCACGTCGGCGGGCAAATACCGGCTCCAGTCGTATTCATGCGCGACGGGATCAAAATTCAAAAAATCGGTCATGGCGCGTTCCTGCAAAAGAGGGCAAGCGTGGGTTAGGCGGCTTCAGAAGGGGAACTCCCGGCCCGGAGCTTCGGGCAGCCATTCCAGGGGCGACTGCGGCAGCAGGGTCAGGGTGTAATTATCGCCGCCCAGCCCCAGGTTCGGGTCCACGCCGCGCGTCAGGGAAAGCGTCATCGCCCCCTGCGGCGCGAACAGCAGACGCCGTATGCCTGCAAGGGTCAGGCGGGCGCTGGACTGCCCGTTGACGCCCCGGAGTTCGTCGCCCGCCCGAACGCCCGACTGGTACGCCGGAGAGTTGGGCGAAACCCGCGCCACGCGCACGACGCCGTTCTCGGCGCGAATCGAAAGGCCGAGCAAGGGCTTATCCGCCTCGTCCTCTTCCTCGACCGTGGAAACACGTTCCAGCCACAATTTGCGATGCGGATAGTCCAGCGTGACGCGATAATTTTGCAGCAGGCGGTTGCCCACGATGCCGAACTGCCCATCGCCGCCCTGGTTGCGCGAATCTACCTGAATGATGCGCCCGGACAGGTTGATCTCTCCCAGCATCAGGTATTTCGCCCGAATTTTATCGCCGTGAAACTGACGGCTGACGCTGAAATTGTTGGTCGGCACGCGCGGCGTCGTCGGCGTGATCAGGCCGGACTCGCGCGCTGCCGACTGTCCCACGCTCACATAGCCCCCGAACCCGGTATCCACCAAAAAATCGTAATCGTATTTGTCGTGGAGTTGGCCGGACACGAAGACGACCGAGACTTTGCGCCGGGGATCGCCTTGCGCCAGCGAAAACAAAAACGTGCGCTGATTGTCGGGGGCGCGGCTGGCGACATTGAAATCGCGCTGGTCGTGGAAGCGCAGCAGATGCCGCACATAATCAATTTCGATCACGTAGCCCCCCATGAACGAAATGCCGACGATGCCGTCAATTTTGCGTTTCAGCAGCTTGCTCATCTGCGACAGGTCGGTCACGAGCGTGGGAATGTTGGCGACTTTGACGGCGCTGCCGTCGGCTCCCAATTGCAGACCGCCGAGCCAGATCATTTCGCCCTGCGTGATGCCCTCGGCCTCCTGAATTTTGCTGTCGGCCAGATGGTAGCCGCTGACGCCCAACGCCTTGTCCACAACCGGCGAACTGGCTCCCGAATCGAAGAGGAACGTCAGGTCTTTCTTCTGATCCGTTTCGCCATGCACGACGATTTGATGGTTCACGTACTCGAACGGAATCTCGATGATGTTGCGGTCGAGCCGGTATTCCGTGATGAAGCGCGCCTGCGCCTGCCCTTGCGCCGTTGTCAGGCCGGTCAGCCCGAATGCCAGTATCGCCCCCGCCGCTGCCAATACGCGCCCGATTGTTCGCATGGTCTTCCTAACCTCCGCCTCCCGCCGCGTAACCGGGCGGAGCCGGGAGGTGAAAACCCCCGGCAATAAATGTCAACGGCATTGCCGGAGGTTGAAAACCCCCGGCAACAAAAGGCAATCGTCCTGCGGACGCGATGCCGCGCCGTTCCTATTTCTGAGATTTCCTCAACCTGGTTATCGGCGCGCGTTCACTGCCTGAGCGAATTGCGCGTCCGCAGGACGCCTGTTTTTTGTTGCCGGGGGCAACCTCCGGCCAACACGCTTTTTCCTACCGGGAGTGTTCAACTCCTGACAAACCGCTTGCCCGCTCGCGCTGTCACTTATTGCCCACGAACCCGTACAAGACCGCCAGCGTCGTCAACACCACGAGCAGCCCGATCAGCAGGCTGCCCCAAATTTCGCGCCAGAACCGGCGTCCGTCGGCGAAAACCGTCTTGCAGCGCGGGCAGGCGTCGGCGTCAGGGGCGACCAGCGCGCCGCACGCGCGACAGTTCTTCAAGCCCAAATTGTTTTCGTTCAACACGTCTCCCGTCAGCGCATCTCCTGCCCGCCCGTGACGTTGATGGCCTGCCCGGTCATGTACCCCGACTCATCAGAAGCCAGAAAAGCCACGACGTTGCACACGTCCTCATACGTACAGCCGCGTCCGAGCGGAACCTGCGACTCGTATTTGCGCCGCACCTCGTCTACGGTCAGCCCCTGGTTGCGCGCGTATTGCTCGTAAAGGCTGTCCTGCCAGAGCGTGCCGTCGAGCAGGTTGCCGGGGCAGACGGCGTTGACGCGCACTCCGTGTGGAGCCAGATCGAGCGCGATGCTTTGTGTCAGGCCGATGCCGCCGAACTTGCTGGCCGCATACGCGCTGTTGCGAAAGCTGCCTTTTTTGCCCGACTTCGAGTTGATTTGCACGATGACGCCGCGTTTCTGCGCCGCCATGACGCGCGCCGCCGCCTGCGCGCACAGAAAGTAGCCGGTCAGGTTCACGTCGAGGACGGCCCGCCAGTCCTGCGCGGGCAGTTCCAGTATGTCATACGCTTTGAGAATGCCCGCGTTCGCCACGAGGATGTCGAGCGCGCCAAATCGGTCTACTGTCTCCTGCGTCATGCGCGCGACCTGCGCTTCGTCGGCCACGTCCACGCCCGCCGCCAGCGCATCCGCGCCGGTTTCCTCGGTCAGCGCGCGAGCGACCGTCTGGGCTTTTTCGGCGTTCCGGTCAGCAATCGTGACGCCCCGGCAGCCTTCCGCGACCAGTCGGCGCGCAATCGCCTCGCCCAACCCCTGCGCCGCGCCGGTCACAATGGCGACCCGTCCCTGCAAGCGTGTCATGCCTTCCCCTCTCCCTCGTCTTTCGTACTCGCGACCGCGCGCAGGAGCTGCCGACCCGACGTTTCGTCCGGCCCCGCCGCAGCCGGGCGCAGCAGCGTTTCTTTCCCGGCGCGCGGAGCCTCCGCAGCCCGCAGCAAAATCCCCTCCGGCTGACAGTCCAGCGCCGCCTGCTTTATCCTCCGCACGTCCTCGCGATGCTTCTTCAGTTCGCCAACGCCTATTCGACTGCCTAAATTCACGGCAGCGGACAGATTTATAAACTCGCGCACTCTGGCCGATATTTCCGGGTTATCCAAAACAGGCGCGGCCAATACGACGGCCAGGGTAAACGCGGTGTCCTGCAAAGGCGGATACAAATGCGCCAGCAGGTGATCGTGATGTGCGGGCGTCCATTGCGTGGCCTCGCCGGGCTTGATGTACGCCAGCAAGGGCGTCATCAACGCCCGCCGCCGCGATTCGGGGAAATTTTTACCCAGTTCTTCGGTTCAGAATCAAGCAGACGATGAAGAAAGCGTGTGTCCTTGGTTTGAGCGACCAATCCCAAAAGCGTTGCATACGCGCGCTGTGCAAACATTCGTTTATCCTGCTCGGCAATTAGAATTACCAGGCCGAGGCATATACCCGTAAGTGTTGTTAGATGCCAGGTGTGGGATACCAGTATTGCAACTGGAAAGTAGAGGAATATCGCTGCCCATGCAGGAACATCTGTTGAATTATCGCAGCGCCGCAGCAGGCTTTGCATCAAGGTCAGGCGGTCGTCGTCCGGCAGAGCGAGCGCCCGGTCGAAAGCGGCCTGCCGAACCTGCGCCTTGCGATGACACAGGGCGCGTTCCAATTGCTTCAGCGGCTCGGTTTCGATTGCCTCGGCGGACATGGGCGGGTTCCTCTGGCATGACGGCGCATTCTTCGGCCTCAGCGAACGACTTCCAAAACGGAGCCGTCCGCCAACCGATAGATGTAGAAATCGCTGTCAATGCTGAAAAGGCGAGCGTGGCCCCGGCTTTCGGCGACCGCGACCAATGACGCATCGGCCAAGTCCATCGGCACGTTTTTGTACAGCGCCATCAGTCCGTCCATACGGTTGGCCTCCGCCTCCGTGATGTCGAGCAGCGATAACCTCCCGTTACGGCGCATGGCCCACAAACTTTCCTGCGAGCGGTAGCCGCCGACCGTGGAAAGCAGATAAAACGCTTCCGTAAAACAGGGCCATGTTGTCAGCAGAGGGCTTTGCGTCAGCGTTTGAAGAACCCGCACACAGGCTGTATGCTGCGCGTCATTGCGGTCAAAAATCGCCACGAGCGGGCCGGTGTCTGTCAGCATTACAATTTGCCCTGTCTGCGTTTTTCCACCATCAGTTCCGCGAACTTGCGCCCGGTGTCTTCCGACAGGCGGGAACCTTCCGGGTAGGTTTCGCTGCTGTCAACGCACCCGATGTAATCTTTCAGAAAATCCGCCATTGTCTGCCCTTCGATTACGGGCGGTTCCGGCTGTTGTTTGGGCAGATAGCGTTCCCGCAGGTCGTCGAGCAGAAAAAGTTCGGGCGTCGTGCCGCTACGCTGCGCCCGCTCCAAAATAGTAGTTTCCAGCTCTGGCGGCAGGGTAATCGTAACCATATTTTCGCTCCTTGAACAAAGCAAGGCGCAGAGATTCGCGCCCTGCTTCCATTATACACGGGAACCGCCCGCTTGGGCGGACAAGCGTAAGTGAAGCCTCCATGAAATGCAAAGACGCTTGTGAAAACTTACGCCGCGCCCCCGATTTCGTCCGTCTTTTGGCCCAGCTTCAAGCGCAGCAACTCGTCTTCGGCTTCCTGCGTCCAGAACTGCCCGTCCTTCAATTTGGCATAGACCGTCGGCAGGGTTTCGCGCAGTTGCGGGAGCGGCGTCAGGGGCAGGTCATGGATGAGCGGGAAGATCAGCGTTTTGCCGGAAAACCAGCCCTCCTTCACGGCCTGCAAGCCCTCGCGCGCAGCCCGCATTCCGCCAATCGCGGCCAGCGAAGCATTCGTCGAAAGCTCGTCGCGCTCGACGCGGGCGAGGGTCTCGCGCATGTCCGCCAGCGACGAGCCGCTGCTGCCCAGATAACGGCAGCCGCGCCGAATAATTGCGTTGACGTCCAGGC
>JBBRNU010000339.1:0-5489 GCA_038230115.1 Chthonomonadales bacterium
TCCGCTCCAGACCGCCATTTTTCGGCTGGCCGGAACGGAAACTGCCGCCGAGGTAACCCATTCCTGGTTCCAGACGGCCCGCCCGTATACGGAAAGTTTCTGCGTCTATGGCGACCGCGGGGGCTTTGAATGGCAGCAGGTGGAAGCGGAAGAGGCGCTGTTATATCGGCTGGAAGCGTTGCAGCCGGGGCGACGGGGTCGCGGGGTGACGAGCGAGCGTATCGCCGCCCCCTATCGTCCCGATCTGCTGCCGCCCGAAATCGCGCATTTTACGCGCGACGGCGGACACGGCGGTTCCCATCCGCATCTCGCGCATGAGTTCGTGCGGAGCATCGTGGAACAGCGTCCCGCCCGCGTCAACGCGGTCACCGCTGCCGACTGGACCGCGCCGGGAATTTGCGCCCATGAGTCGGCCCTGCGGGAAGGCGAGCCGGTCGTCATCCCCGATTTCAATGCGTGAGCGAGCAGGAGTAACGGCAAAAGATTACGCGCTTTCCTGCCACAGATAATACTCCGGTATTCTGCCAGCGCCGATGTCCGCCTTCCATTCTTGGAGCAGTTGCTTGTGGTCTTGCTCGATTTCGCGGAACCGAGCGTCCTTCTCGGCGACCCAAAACTTCGCAACCAAATCGAGATATTCCGTCACGACCTGCCTTTCGCCCTGCTCCAACAATTCCCGCGCCAGAAGCATATGCGGGCCGAAGGAATCCAACTGCGGAGAGCCAGGCGTCCTGCCTGCGGCAAGGAGTTGCGTCTTCGCCTGATCTACGTCACCCATTTGCAGCGCAACCAACCCCAACATTTGGCGGCTGTCGTGGATGACGTTGCCATAGTTCCAATCGTCCAGGTAGTTTTCCGCAAGCTGCAATGCTTCCAGGGAGAACGCTGTCGCTTTCGCAAGGTCGCCGCCTTTGTAGACTTTGTCAGCCAGGGCGTTGATCCGCAAAAAATGGAAGTATTGGGGTTGAAATAGACGCAGGTACAAGTGGGTTAGCGGCGTTGACAGCCGATAAAAGCAAACAAGCAGACCTAATCGCAGCCGACGCATTTGAGCATCCTCCAATTTTTCCCCTCTGGACAAAGGCGAAGCGCGGCCTCAAAACGAAGTTCGATGGCGGGTGGCGTCGCCGCAACGCCGAATGGAACTGATATTCGGCGTTCAGGGCAAATGCTCTAGGTCAATAAGGTCTTTGCCTCTTCCACTGGCTTGCTTGTTCGCTTTCAGATGGCGCAGACTGATCACGGACACTGGCTCTTCATCAATAATTGCGGTGATTCGCTCCTGATAACATTCCTCGAAACTGACACCGGAGATGCTGTTGAACACTTCGATGCGAAAAGGAGGCAGGCCCATGCGGACAATTGTATCGGGTTCCAGGAAGATGTCTTCCGTGAGTCGCGGCGCGTCAAACCCGAACTCTCGCAATGACGCAACCACTTTGGCTGTATTTTCCGGGTGGACGGCTATCCAGACGTCCATGTCCGCAGTCGCTCGCACGTATCCCTAGTAGCCTACGGCATAGCCGCCGACGAGCAAATACTCAACGCCGTTTTTGGCGAGCAATCGTAAAAACTCTCTGAAGTCCGGCGGAAGCAGGGGAGTAGCCATAGAGCGTCTGCCTTATCAACTCGACTGCGCGCAGACGTTCCTCCGGCGTTTTGGAAAGCCAGTAGGCAATATCGTCGTCGGCTTCGGTAAGCGACACAACCGAAAAAGCGGTCTTATCCATCTTGAAATCGGATGGGGTATTCATGTTTTTGTTCTGCTTCCCTCGGCGCAAAAACGCTCCGTACAAGCATTATAGCAAGTGGAATAAATGTTGTCAATGCACGCTTCGATTCGCTGTACGCGGCTTAACGGCGGCATGAATTGTGGCGGGCGGTTCGCGCTTGACAACGTTTCTGGCTTGACTTGGCGGCAGGCTCCGTTCTCAGTTCGATAGCGGAGCCTTTTTCACGCCGGCAACGTTAGCGACGCGAAAAACGGTTCGCCGGGCATTGTGAGCGCGGCGGTTCAGTCCGTCCACCATCGGGCGCGACGGGTGGCGCGGGCGGCGATGTCGCGGCAGGGCAAATCGCCGAGCGAGGAATGCACGATCTCGTCGGGGTCGGCGCACCAACGCGTGTAATCCGTTGGCGAAGCAGGCACGGCGATTTTTTGGCCGCGCGCTAGTCCGCCGCGCCACTTCATGCTTTTGGCATGGCCGTCGAGATAATTCACGTTCAACCGACCGCCGTGACTCAACGCGCGGTTGGAACTGCCGGGCAGGTTGTAGAGTATGCTCGTAATACTGAGCGTATACCACGGGAGGTCGTAGGTATCGCTGAATGCGAACATTTCGGCGGGGGCCAGGATGGTCGCGAGCGCCTTGCCGGGAACGATGCGCTGGCCCAGGGCTGGAACGTCCTGCATGTCCTGGAGCAGCCCGCCCTGCGTGTTGGTGGTCACGAAATTTTGCAGCGGCCCCCAATTATAACCGTACCCGATGCAGCGGTCGGCGGGGTCGCCAGTCAAGCCCTGGCTGGCGGCGCAGCCGGTCTGGGCGCGGTTCGGACAGTAGAAGATTTCCTTGCTTTTGACGTAAGGCAGGAGCGCGTTCCAGGCATCCAGAAGCTTGCCCGTCGTGTATTTTTCGCTTACGGTCGGCGTCACCTCGTCGCTGTCCTGCACGTACATCGCCAGCGACATCCCGATTTGCCGGACGTTGCTCAGGCATTGCGTACGGCGAGCGCTTTCTCGCGCCTGCGCGAAGACGGGAAAGAGGATCGCGGCCAGAATCGCGATAATAGCGATAACAACAAGCAGTTCGATGAGGGTGAACCCGTTTCGGGAGCGCGCCCGCGCTGGCAGATGGGACGCGGCGAGCGACAAACGCGGCGGAATGGAATGAGGCAAAATGAAAATCCTTCCTTTCGATCTGGCGGCTGCAGTTCGATGCTATGTGGCGCGGCGGCGAAGAAAAATAAAAAGTCGGACCGCGACCGGGGGCGACAAGCCTTGATTGTAGCACAAACCGCCGATTTGCGGGCGCAGGGAGGGCGATTTCATGCCTGCGCCGAATGTACCAATTCAGTGCGGGACGTTTAATGACGGCAGTTCGCTTCCCCTTCCGAAATGCCCTGCGCGAGCCGCTGATCCTGCTGATTTTAACGACTTGGCATAATTTGGTCTGGTTGACGCGGCGGAGATGTTTATGAACGTGCATTTGATTTTCAACGCGCATATTGACCCTATCTGGCTGTGGCCCTGGGAGTCCGGGCTGGATGAGGTTCTGGCGACGTGCCGCAGCGCGTGCGACCGGTTGGACGCGCACCCCGACCTGCGTTTTGCACGCGGCGAGGCGTGGGTTTATCAGCAGGTCGAGCAAATAGACCCCGAACTTTTTGCGCGCATTCGCAAACACGTCGCGTCGGGGCAGTGGGAAATCACGGGCGGATGGTGGATTCAGCCGGACTGCAACCTGCCGAGCGGCTTTGCCCTGGAACGGCAGATCGGGCTGGGCAAAGCGTATTTCGAGTCGCGGTTCGGCGCGTTCCCGCGTATCGCTTTCAACGTGGACAGCTTCGGCCATGCCGCAACCCTGCCCGCCCTGCTGCGGCAGTTCGGGCAAGACCGCTATGTCATGATGCGCCCGCAGGAGCATGAGATGGCCCTGCCCGCCCGCCTGTTTCGCTGGCGCGGTTACGAAGACGGGCCGGAAGTCGTGACGTTTCGTATCGCCAACAGCTACACGAGCCGCGACATCCTCGACGACCACGTTCGGGCGTCGCTGACGGAACTGCCGCCCGGCGTCGAGGAAACGATGTGCTTCGTCGGCGTGGGCGATCACGGCGGCGGGCCGACCGAAAAGCAAATTGCCTGGTGTCGCGAACACGAAACCGCCTTTCCGGGCCATCGCCTGCTGTTTTCCACGCCCGGTCGCTACTTCGAGGCCATCGCGCCGCACCTGGACTCGCTGCCCCTCGTGACCGGCGAATTGCAGCAGCACGCGATTGGCTGTTACAGCGTCCATCGGGCCATCAAAACCGGCGTGCGGCGAGCCGAGCAGCGTTTGCGGCAGGCCGAAATCATGCAGCAAATCCATCCTGACCCCGCCGTTCCCGCACGGTTGGAAGCGGCCTGGGAGCGGGTCTGCTTCCACCATTTTCATGACACGCTGGGCGGAACCTGCCTGCCGTCGGCTTATCCGCAGGCGGACGCGCAGTTGGGGTACGCCCTCGCGGTCGCCGACGAAACGCTGCAAATCGGGCTGCGGCGCAAATTGACGACGCTGCCCGACGCCCCGCGCCAAAGAATTGCGCTCGCCAACGCTTCCGACGCGCCCTTTCACGAGTGGGTGGAATTCGAACCCTGGCTGGATTGGCTCGACGCCGGGTCGTTTCAGGCGCACTGGCGGCTCACGGACGCGCAGGGCCAAACGGTTCCCTTCCAGCTCCTGCAATCCGAGGCGCTGATGGGCCGTCAGGCGCGGCTGCTCTTCAAAATCGCCCTCGAACCGGGCGAGGTGCAAACCCTGCAAATCACGCCCGGCCCCGCCGACCCGCCCCTGACCAAAGTCTGGGTTCTCGCCAAAGACTTGATCGGCGACAACGGCGTGGCCTGCACCGCCAACCGCCTGCAATTCCCGCACGCGCCCGCCGCGCCCCTGCCCCGCCTGGAACTCTACGAGGACGCAAGCGACACCTGGTCGCACAATTTAGACCGTTACGCCTCCGCTCCCATCGCGACGGCGGCATGGGACGCCCCGGTCACGATTGACAACGGCCCCCTCCTTGCCTCGCAATCCCGAAGCGGCAAAGTTGGCGGCAGCAGCCTGCGCGCGGAATGGCGGCTTTACGCCGACGAGTCGTTCGTGGATTTGCGACTGTCGGTTCACTGGCAGGAAACGCACAAATTGCTTAAATTGACGCTGCCCTTTCCCGCCCGCGCGGTTCGCCGCACGGACGGCATTTCCGGCGGGCAACTGGAGCGGCCCGCCGATGGTCGCGAGATGCCGCTGCGCGACTGGACGCTGCTGGAATTGGAAGACCATTCCCGGATAGGAGTCGTCTGCCCGGATGTCTTCGCCTTAGACGTGACGCCGGAGCGCGTGCGCCTGACCCTGCTGCGAAGCGCGTTCATGGCCCATCATGTCCCGCATTCCGGGGTCGCGCCGCGCCGGGTCATTTCTGATCAGGGCGTGCATGAATTCCGGTTTCGCTTCTACGCCAGCGCCGCCCTGCGCGCCGGAACGCTGGAGATGGCCGCGCTCGCAATGCAGCGCCCGCTCGTTATCGCCGACCTGACGCGCGGAATGCCGCTGTATGGCGACCGCTTCATCACGCCCGATCCGTCCGATTACGAGTGATTGGCGTCCGCGAAGACGAAAGCGAGTGGGAACGCCCGTGTCGTCACGCCCCCACCCTCGTCCCCTCAAATAAAAAAGAGGAGAGGAACCCTTGACGGTTCCTCTCCTCTTTGCTTTTCGCCCGTCCCGGCTGTCGCCAGA
>JBBRNU010000340.1:0-5468 GCA_038230115.1 Chthonomonadales bacterium
GCCCGCGCCGCCGGTCACGAAGGCGTAACCGAACGAGTTGGCGTTGGCGTCGACCGCGGTGATCTCATCGCCGGTGTCGGACTTGGGGTTCGTGCCAGCGGGCGCGACGAGGAAGCCGAACTGATTTTCCAGCAGACCCTGCTGAATATCCAGCACTTCGGTAACGCGGGTTCCCGAAGCGTTCGGGCGGTAGGCCGCGCTCACCGGCGTCTGTGTGGCCCCGGCATCCTTGCCCGCCACGATGTTTTCCCAGTAGATGGGGCTGGCGGCGTCCACGTTGGGCGTGCCGGAGATGATGTTGCGAACCTGGTTGCGCGAGAAGTTGACCGGAGCGCCGTTGCTATAGTGATAAAGCAAAAGCAGCGTCTGGATCGGCAGCGGCTTCTCGGCGACATTGACCGTTCCCAGCCCGGCGACGCTGATGCTGCCCACGCCCGTTTTGGGAATCGAGGCGATACCGGCGTAGCTGCCCGCGCCGATGCCGGTTCCGAAGCGAATGATGCTGTCGGCGGTGACGTCGGAGAACCCGGTCTGGATCGGAATGCCGCCGCCGGTCGCGTCCGTTTTCAGCGACGCGATGACGTTGTCCACGTCCGTATCCGCGCCCGTCGTAATCGCCGTGCCGTTCGTGTTGAAGAAGGTGGCGCTGGCGAGGCTGGTGATTTTGAGTTTGTTGGCGACGTAGCGGACGCCCTGGCCGGAGTCGGAGCGGAGCAGGACGACCAATCGGTAGGCGTTGGTTCCGGTCGTCACGAAGCGCACCAGCGCCTGGCTGATGTTTTCGGTGAACGTGCCATCCGTCGAGGTCGTGACGATGGTTCCGTTGATGACGAACGCTTTGTCCGGCGTGCCAGCGGTGCGATAGCCGGTGATCGTGACGTTATTGTTCGCCAGCAACACCGGAATCGCGCTGAACGAGGGCGGGTTGCTGGCCGAGAAGTTGCCGAGCAGGGCCGAAGAGCCGCCCGCGACCAGGGCGTAGGTGTTGGCCGCCTGCGCCAGCGACGACAGCGCCATGCTGCCGCCAACCGCCAGGGCCAGAAATGCCGACTTCACCGATTTCGTTGTGAGAGTCATTGAGAGAATTCCCTTCCTTACGAGTAATTTGCGATTATCGTGTCATCGCGTTACTGCTGCAAACGGGACATCGGGCGTCATCTCTCCAAACCGACCGCGCATCAAGAATATTTTCTACAGATAACAACAGTTTCGTTTTCTCTCGCAGAAAAAGGCGTTCCGTTTCGTCCCTCCACCCTTTCGCGTCCTGCCAAGAGGAACGGCAGGCGCTGGGCGGCAGAGCGGCCAGGCATCCGTTTCGGGATGGGCTGGCGGAAAAGCGAGGTTTCGCTCCAGCGAAGCCGCATCGCTTCGCTGGAACCGGAAACCGACGATGAAAGACTACTGACCACAGATGGGCGGGCCGGGCCGCGCGTCCTTGCCGCCGCCCCACCAGCGCTGCACATCGGACAGGTTGTCGTAGGGAGTCGGGTCAGGAAACAGACTTTTTACGACGGGCAGGGACGCTTCGAGTTGGCACACGTCCGTGAAATGCCGGAATTTGGCGTGACCGTCCACGAAGCAAACGTCCGCGCCCTCGTGTCGAGAGAGACCATACTGATGCAGGTAAGTGCCGGTCAAGTCGGCGATAGCCAGATTGCCCGTTGTGAACTGCGGCATTAGCCAGAGCGAAATTTTGCCCGCGAAGTCAAGGCCCGATTTGGCGTCCGCTTTTATTTTGAGGGCTTTGTGTCCGTCCATGAGCAGCGCGCATTCCGAAGGGCGAACGACTGCGGCGTCCGCGAAGGCGGTCTCATCAACCATGCCATCCCAATAGTGGCTGCCGAGAAATCCATTGTACAGGTAGCTCATGTAGCTGTACTCGCCGTTTGTGCCGTTCGTCAATTGACCGTCGGTGGGAAGCGGCGTGCTGTCCGAGGGGCAGCGGAAGATTTGCTTGTTCTTGACCTGGGGCTGGATGGCGTTCTGCCATTCTGTCGTGTATCTGTCGTGGGTGCGCGGATCGGGGTTCCAGTCAGCGAGAGGAAAGGTCCCGTCATAATCCTGGACGTACATGAGCATCCCCGTCCCCAGTTGTTTTACATTGCTGGTGCAGCTGGCCTTGCGCGCCTGCTCGCGGGCTTTCGCGAAAACCGGAAAAAGAATCGCCGCCAAAATCGCGATAATTGCGATTACAACGAGCAGTTCAATCAGCGTAAATCCGGTACGTCTTCGTAGTGTCACTCGCGCTATCCTTTCCAAAAAATGGCGTCCCGCGAAGCCGCCATTCTGTTAAGAACGGCAGCGTAAGGCGGAAGCGCGCTGCAAAGTGAGTCCATCTTAAAAGGTCGCGACGCGCGGGTCATTTTGCTAAATCATCTCTATTTTAGCAAGCCGTCGTTAAGGTTGTGTGAAGAGACGGTTAAATTTCAGAACGGGAAGAATAAACCGCTTTCCTCGACCCGCGCCGCCTTCGCGCGCAGGCGCAATGGCTGCCGGTGGTTCCGAAATCGCTTTGAGCCGTCGGCGGCAAGCATTGAGCGCGATTGAGAACGCTGTTGTCGTGGCGCAATCGTCCGATGGGATGACACATTGTAGACCGGAAGTATTAAGGCAGTATGAAGATATAGTTAAGGTATCATTAAATTTATGTTAAGAAGGCGTTTAATCGCCATAATGATGTCATTCAACCTGGGTTTGAAGCGAAAATTCGGAACGGTTAGCAAGATTCACATTTTTTCCTGAAGCGAGAAACATTTGCGCTCTTTAGAACGTAGGGAGAAAAGAAAAGAAAATGACTACGGGTCAGTTTTCTCGATGGCGTTTGTTTTTATTTGCGCCAGGGGCGGGCAGCCGCCATAGGATACACAGGCTGTGTTTTGCGCCGCCATTTTATGTCCATGCCGGTTTTGAATGTTCCTCCTTTTTTTGTGCGCGGCGCTTGCCTAGTAGTGGCGCGTAAAACTCTGAAGAAAGAGGCGACTTAAACCTGATGGTTTCGGCTGGCGGGAAACTCTTACGAAAGGAAAGCATTTTTATGCGACGCTGGAGCAAGGAAAGTATTGGAGAAGAAATTCGGCAGATGTTCGATGCGGGCGTTGATTTGAATTACGCGCGCGTCGCCAACGAGCAGGTCGCTCTTCTGCGGGCGGCGACGCGCTATTTCGGTTCGTGGCGCACGGCTATCGAGTTCGCCGGGCTGAACTACGACGACATTCGGCGCTACAAAAGCTGGAGCCGCGAGCGCATTCTGGAGCGGGTTCGCGAACTGCACGCCCAGGGCGAAGACTTGAGCTGGCGGCACGTCAGCACGCAGATTGATCCGCAATTGGCCGCCGCCGCCACGAAAAGCAAGCACTTCGGCTCGTGGCGCAGCGCGGTTACGGCTGCCGGGCTGGACTACGGAACCATCCGCCGTTATCGCGAATGGGACGAAGCCACGATTACGGCGCGCATTCAGGAACTGCATGGGCAGGGCATGGATTTGAACGCCAAGAGCATGGAAGAACACGATATTACGCTGATCACCGCCGCGCGCCGCCGGTTTGACAGCTGGGACAAGGCGCTTACGGCCTCCGGGCTGGATTACAAGACCATCGTGCTGCGCGCCCCGTTCAAGCGCCGCCCGCGTCTGGTCAGCGGCGAAACGCCCGCCCCGCCCGCCCGCCGGGGACGCCCGCGCAAAGAGGCGGCTGCGCCCGAAGCAGCCGCGAATGGCGCGGAAAAGCCCCTGAAGCGCGCGGTCGCCTGAATGGCGGGGCAGTCGCCTCAACGGTAAGGCGGGAAACATTGAGACCATTCGGCCTTCCCACCCCCTTCAAACGCGGGGCGCGGAAAGGCGTGTCAAGAAGGCTGAACCCGTACCGAAAAATTACGCTGACGCCCCTTGACACGGATGCGGTTTGGCGCGTATAATCTCGCACGACAATTTCATGCCCGGTCTTTCGTTTTTGCGATTCTTCGACGCTTCGATTGAGGCTTCGAGGGAACGCTGGCAAGGCCGGGTCTCGATGCGACAAAAGCGCGGAGAAGGTGGAGTATGCGGGAAAGCGCCGTTCCAGAGAGCCGGGTTTGCTGAGAACCGGCACGGCAGCGCTCGCTGAAATGGCCTTTGAGCTGCGTCCGTGAAAGGCGAAAGCCGAGTAAGGGACTGCCGGGGGGCTCCCGTTACAGGGTTAGGGTGTAGGCTGCGCGAACGGCGTCTGAGATAAAACGCCGCCGACTTGCTTGCGTGTCGGACGCGCGCCGCGCACCCGCTAAGGCTGCGTCTGCGAGGACGCGGCGAATTCAGGTGGAACCACGAAGGCCAACGCCTCTCGTCCTGTGCATTACTTTGCATGGCGCGAGAGGCGTTTTTGCGTTTGGAAAACGAATTTCCAGCCGCGCATTCTCCGACGATGCGCCGTGCCGAACGCGGTATAAAGGAGAGACCCTCACATGGCGAAAGTGCTGGGATTGAAGTGCCGCGAATGCGGCGAACTGTACCCGGTCGCCCCGATTCACGTTTGCGACCTGTGTTTCGGGCCGCTGGAAATTCTGCTGAACTGGGACGAGGTGGCCCCGAAAGTGTCGCGCGCCTCGATTGAAGCCGGGCCGCCCTCGATGTGGCGCTACCACGCGCTGCTGCCGGTCGAAGGCCCGCCGACAGTCGGCAAAAACGTCGGCTGGACGCCGCTCGTGAAAGCCGAAAATCTGGGCCGCGCGCTGGGCCTGAACAACCTTTACATCAAAAACGACGCCGTGAACCACCCCACGCTTTCGTTCAAGGATCGCGTCGTTGCGGTCGCCTTGACAAAGGCGCGCGAATTCGGCTACGATACGGTCGCCTGCGCCTCAACGGGCAACCTCGCCAATTCGGTCGCCGCGCACGCGGCGGAGGGCGGGTTCCGCTCCTATGTTTTCATTCCCTCCGATCTGGAACAGGGCAAGGTGCTGGGAACGCTGATTTACGGCACGAACGTTCTTTCGGTCGAAGGCAACTATGACGAGGTGAACCGGCTGTGCGCCGAGGCGGGCGGCAAGTACGGCTGGGCCTTCGTCAACATTACGCTGCGGCCTTTTTACGGCGACGGCTCGAAGAGTTTCGGGTATGAGATCGCCGAGCAGCTGGGCTGGCGCGCTCCCGACCACGTGGTTTCGCCGTGCGCGGGCGGCTCGCTCATCAGCAAGATTTATAAGGGCTTGAACGAATTCGACCGTCTGGGCCTGCTCGACGGCGGCGTTCCGACCAAGATGTACGCGGCGCAGGCCAAAGGCTGCTCGCCGATCACGACCGCGATCAAGACCGGGGCCGAAGTCTTCCGCCCGCAGAAGCCGAACACGATTGCCAAGTCTATCGCGATTGGCAACCCCGCCGACGGCTACCTTGCGATGGACACGGTTCGTAAATCCGGCGGCTGGGCCGAAGACGTGACCGACGAGGAAGTGCTGGACGGCATCCGGCTCCTGGGTCGAACCGAGGGCATTTTTAC
>JBBRNU010000341.1:0-5454 GCA_038230115.1 Chthonomonadales bacterium
ACACGCTGTCGCTGGCCTTCTTGAATTATGTCGCCCCCTGATCGGCGCCCTAAATCCTCCGCTCCGCGTAGAAGCAACGCGCCTCACCCCCCGGCCCCCTTCCCCACCGGGGAAGGGGGCCGGGGGGTTAGGTGACCTCCCCTCAAAGGGACCGGGGGTTAGGTGGCATTGTTCTTTTCCCTAACAAGCAATTGGGAACTGTTTCCGCATTGCGCGCGTCTTGGAAGCACAGGCGGCGGGAATGGGCGCGACATAATTCAGGAAGGCCAGCGAGGAGTGACTATGGCGGCGCACGACGATGGGGACGAACGGGAACGGGAAGCGCGCGAACCGGCGGGCGAGCCGCTTGAAGAGGGCGACGACTCGCTGATTCAATCCCTCCTCGACCGGGGTTACGAGCAGTTGGACGGGTTTGTGTCGTGGCTGGAAGAAAGCCTGAAGGTGGACACGCGCACGGCGCAGCAGGACTGCTTCAATGCCGAGGCGCTGATGGATTATCTCGCCAACCAGTCGCGCAAATCCCCGCTCGACATGAACGAGTTCGACCTGCGCTGGTTCATGTTCAATTATTACATTCGGCGCGCGATGGCCGATGCCCAAACCGAAGAGCGTCTGCCCGACTCCCTGCAGCGGTTCGTCGAATATCTGCGCGTGCGGCACGCTTATGAGGTTCCCGACTGGTTCTATGACGTGATTGATGACCGGGCTTATTACATCGCGCGGCGGCAGGCGTATGGCGTCCTCAACAACGACGACGAGCGGGAGTGGGAAACGGGCTTTCGCGCGTGGAGCCGCGAACTGGAGGAAGATTTGGACTCGCGCGTGTTGTGGCTGCCGCGCGAAATGGGCGAGGGCATGGCGTGGGGCGACACGATGGGCTGGCGCGAGGCCACCTTGCAGGACGAGGCCAACCAAGTCTGGCAGGAAGAGCGGCAGGAACGCCTGCAGGAGGGTCTGGACTACGAGAGCGTGCGCGAGCGCGTGGAAAGCGCGTACCTGACCTGGCTCGATACGCCCCAATCCCGGCTCGATGACCGGACGCCGCGCGAGGTCATTTTCTTCGAGCGCCAGGAACAGATTGATGAAGCGGGACAAGGTTGAGGGGCAATTGCGCGGGGCGAATTGCGACCAAAAAATCAGCGCGCAAAAATAAGGTTGACAATCCGCGAAAAATGCGTTACAATGCATTATGTTTCCGGTTTGGCAGCGAGTGGCGGAATGTGATTTCCGCGCCGCGTTTGCCGCCGCCGCCCCTGAACGGGTTCGTCTCCGCCAGCATCACGTTTCGTCTCCGCCGCGCGTTTCGTTCTGTCTCCCTGTCATCCGAAGGGTTTCCCGACGACGCGCGGTCGTCGCTTCGTCCTTTATCCTGCCGCTTCGTCCTTTCCTGAAGTTTTTCCCGTCCCGCTGTTTTTCCTGCCGGTAACACGGGTTAGAAGCAAGAGTTGATTATGGCCCCGAACGCCTCCATGTCGTCGGCGTCGCCGGAAACCGGCAGCGCCGCGCGCGAATCGGAATTACACGACGCTACGCGCGAACTTGTCCTCGTTCTCGATTTTGGCGCGCAGTACACGCAGTTGATCGCGCGGCGGGTACGCGAGTGCAGCGTGTATTGCGAGATATTGCCGCATGACGCGACCCTGGCCGAAATTGCGGCGAAACAGCCGCGCGGCATCATCTTTTCGGGTGGGCCGTCGAGCGTGTACGAGCCGAACGCGCCGCGCGTAGATGCCGGGGTCTATGATTTAGGCATTCCTCTGCTCGGCATCTGTTACGGGCAGCAGTTGATGGCGTACCAACTCGGCGGCGAGGTGCGCCCGACGGAACAGCGCGAATACGGGCGCGCGGAATTGACGAGTTTGGAAGTGGAACCGCTGTTCGCCGGGATCGGCGCGGCGGGCGACCGCCTGACCTGCTGGATGAGTCACGGCGATAAAGTCCTGGCTCCCCCGCCCGGTTTCGCCGTTGTCGCGACGACCGCAAGCGCGCCGATTGCGGCGATGGCGAACCCACAGCGGCATCTGTACGGCGTGCAGTTTCACCCGGAAGTCGTGCATACGCCCTTTGGCAAAGATTTGCTGCGCGCGTTTCTGACCGGGCCGTGCCAATGCGAGGGAACCTGGACGCCGGGCAATTTTGTCGAAGAGGCCATTGTCGCGATTCGGGAAAAAGTGGGGACGGCGGGCGTGGTTTGCGGCGTTTCGGGCGGAATTGACAGCTGCTGCGTGGCCGCGCTGATGCACCGGGCGATTGGCGACCAGTTGACCTGTATTTTCGTGGATCACGGCCTGCTGCGAAAAGGCGAGGCCGAGCAGGTGCGCGACGATTTTGCGGCCTCGTTCGGCATTCGACTGATTTACGCCGACGCGCGCGAACGCTTCTTAAATCGTTTGGCGGGCGTGACCGACCCGGAAAGCAAACGCAAGATCATCGGCGAAGAATTTGTGCGGGTTTTCGAGGAATATGCCGATACTCTAAGCGGGGTGGAGTTTCTCGCGCAGGGAACGCTTTATCCCGACGTGATCGAAAGCGGCGGCAGCAAGCAGTCGGTCACGATCAAGACCCACCACAACGTGGGCGGCCTGCCCGCCGACATGGTCCTCAAAGTCATTGAGCCGCTCCGCTCCCTGTTCAAAGATGAGGCGCGGGCTGTCGCCGCCGAACTCGGCCTTCCCGAAACCATCGTCTGGCGGCATCCTTTTCCCGGCCCCGGCCTTGCTATCCGCATTTTAGGCGAGGTGACGGCGGAACGGCTGGAAATCCTGCGCGAAGCCGACGCGATTTTCATCGAGGAACTGCGCGAAGCCGGACTGTACCG
This sequence comes from Chthonomonadales bacterium, assembly GCA_038230115.1. Taxonomy (GTDB): domain Bacteria; phylum Armatimonadota; class Chthonomonadetes; order Chthonomonadales; family Chthonomonadaceae; genus JBBRNU01. The sequence continues at coordinate 2,819 of JBBRNU010000341.1, forward strand.
CGACATCTGGCAGGCCCTGGCGGTCTTAGCCCCGATTCGCAGCGTGGGGGTCATGGGCGATCAGCGCACCTACGCGCATCCCATTATTCTGCGGGCCGTAACCAGCGAGGATGCGATGACGGCGGCCTGGGCGCGCATTCCCTACGACGTCTTAGAACGCATCGGCGCGCGAATCGTCAACGAAGCGCCGGGCGTGAACCGGGTCGTGTACGACATCAGCTCGAAACCCCCCGCGACGATTGAATGGGAATAAGTTTGTAGTCATTGGGCATGGCCGGGCCTATAAAAGACCCGGCAGTGAGGCGCTTCTAACACAGGGCTCTTATAGGTTCGGCTGTGTCCGGCCTGCGCCAGAAGGAACGCTCCACGCAAGCTGCTCGTATGGAATAGGACAACGCTTTGTCACGCTCGATGCCGCCCGCCCTGCCCGGTCATTCGCTGGAAATCCTGTTGACGGAAACGCAGATCAATCAGCGCGTGGCCGAAATGGGAGACGCCATAACGCGCGATTATCCCCAACTCGACGAGCCGCTGCTGCTGGTGGGGGTGCTGAAGGGCGCGACGCTGTTCATGGCCGACCTGGTGCGGCACATCGGGCGCAACCTCGAATTCGATTTCGTCGCCATTTCCTCGTATGGCGCGGCGACGCATAGTTCGGGCGAAGTGCGAATTCTCAAAGATTTGGACGCCGCTGTCGAGGGCAAGCACGTTGTCATTGTCGAGGACATTCTTGACACGGGTCTGACGCTGCGCTTCAGCTACCTCATCGAATCCCTGCGCGCCCGCCACGCCGCCAGCGTCAAAGTCTGTGTGCTGTTGGACAAACCGGCGCGGCGGCGCGTGGAAGTGCCGGTGGATTATCGCGGGTTCGAGATCGAAGATAAGTTTGTCGTCGGGTATGGCATGGATTACGACGAGCATTACCGCAACCTGCCTTATATCGGCGTCCTCTCCTTTGATGGCGATGCCTCCGGCCTGGAGAAATAATGGCCGGGAGATCGCGCCGCCACGTTTGCGCCGACTTTACCGAATAGGACTCCACGTTAAGCGTTCGACCTCGATTGCGTCCGCATGAAGACCGGGGCTGCGCGAGCGCGTGAACGGCGCGCTTTCGCTGGCTGCCGCCCGGTTTGTCCGTTCGCGGCGTTGGCGCGCTTCAGATGGTTCTTCCAAGCGCGGCGTTTTTCATTCCCTTTTTCTATCGGGCAGGTTCTGTCCTGCCTGCAATGTCGTCTGCAGCGACCGGTAACAAAGCGTCCTTCAGCGCGCTTCTCTTGCCGACCTGGGCTGCGCGCGACTCGACGGGGGCGAACGCCGCTCTGTCCCGGCGCGTCATCACAATCCACCCGGTTTTAACTACCCTGTCAGCGCTTTTTACCGCTTTTCATAACCCTGTTTTCACAACTCTGTTTTCACTTACGAATGTGAGGTAATAGAATCGAATGGAAGAGAACCTCAGCAGCTTCAATCTCTCCGATCTGGAGAATAAGAGCATGAACGATCTCCAGGACATGGCGAAAGACCTGGGGATTACGAACGGCGCGGCCAGCACGCGCAAAGATGAGATTATCGGGCGCATCCTTCAGGTGCAGACCGACCGCAACGGCCTGATTTTCGCCAAAGGCATTCTGGAAATACTGCCGGACGGGTGGGGCTTCCTGCGCCGCAGCAACTTCTCGCCGCACGCCGAAGACATTTATGTCTCGCAAACGCAGATCAAGCGGTTCGCGCTCAAAACCGGCGACGAGGTTTCCGGTCAGGTGCGCCCGCCCAAAGACTCGGAGAAGTATTATGGCCTGCTTCGGGTCGAGGCGGTCAACGGCGTGGAGCCGGAAATCGCGCGCAACCGGGTCAACTTCGACGACCTGACGCCGATTTATCCCAACGAGCGTTTGACGCTGGAAACCAGCAAACTGGAAATGACGGGCCGAATCATGGATTTGATCTGCCCGGTCGGGAAAGGGCAGCGTGGCATGATCGTGGCGCAGCCCAAAGCCGGAAAAACCACCATTCTCAAGACGATGGCGAACGCTGTTGCCGTCAACCACCCGGAATGCGTCCTGATCGTCCTCTTGATTGACGAGCGGCCCGAAGAGGTGACCGATATTCGGCGCTCGGTCAAGGGCGAAGTCATCAGCTCGACCTTCGACGAAACGCCGGAGAACCACATGCGCGTCGCCGACATGGTATTGGAGCAGGCCAAGCGATTGGCGGAAAGCAAGCGCGACGTGGTTGTCCTGATGGACAGCCTGACGCGCTACACGCGGGCCTCGAACCTGACGGTCAATCCGAGCGGGCGCACGCTGTCGGGCGGCCTTGATCCCGCCGCGCTCTACCGACCGAAACGTTTCTTTGGGGCGGCCCGTAACATAGAAGAGGGCGGCAGCCTGACGATTCTGGCGACCGCGCTGGTTGAAACCGGCAGCCGCATGGACGACTTGATCTTCGAGGAGTTCAAGGGAACCGGCAACATGGAAGTGGAATTGGATCGCAGTCTGGCGGACAAGCGCATCTTCCCGGCCATCGCCCTCAAATCCAGCACGCGCCACGACGAATTGTTGTACGACGAAGAGACAAATAAGCAAATCGCCAAATTACGTCGTCTGCTGCACGGTCTCGATCCGATGGAAGCGACC
>JBBRNU010000342.1:0-5439 GCA_038230115.1 Chthonomonadales bacterium
CGTGACGCTGCGCTCGACCGCCCCGGAAACAATGACTACGGGCGAAATGCTTTGTACGCCCGGAACGCGCTGCAGGGCGTCCACGTCCCGTTCCGTCAGGCTGGATTTGCCCAGCATGGACATTGGGTTCGGCCCGCCGTTTTCGTCCAGCTTTCCGGGGAAAACCATGACTAAATTGGCCCCCAACCCCTCGACCTGCCGGGCGACCTCGGCCTTCACGCCCTGCAAAATGGCGACGAGCGTGACTATCGAAAGGACGCCCATCACAATCCCGGTCATCGTCAGGGCCGAGCGCGTCCAGTTGAGCGCCAGAGCGCGCAGCGCGCTGACCACGTTCTCCTGAAACCCGCCCCAGACACGCGGCATAAACGTCGGACGCCCCGATGTCGCCCGCTTCTTCGTGTCCGCCTCAGCGTCAACCATTTCTACGTCAACCATAAAATTTTTTGTGACCTCATGTTCAAAACGTTTAGGCTGTCAAGCAAGCGTTCGCTTATCTGCAATACGCACGAAAACGGCAAATGCTCCGCCCCTATGCGAAATTCGGGTTGACAAAGCCGAAATCGAAAGGTTATAATATTGACCGGATTGGTAAACAATCAACATTTTTGCGCCGGTCTCGTATCGCCAGGAAAGAACTCAGGGTCGCTGCAATTGGCGGTGTTCTCACCCGCCTTCTAGGCCAGCCAATGCCGTGCCAGCCCATAAATGCAAGTTGGAATGAAATTGACAAAGCGTCAGAGGAGAAACTCATGTCAAGCTTGACCGTTGCCGCGGAGCCGCGCCCGCTCCCGCGCATCAACGAACTGGCCCCCGATTTTACTGCCGACACCACGCAAGGCCCGCTTTCCCTCGCCAGCCTGCGCGGCAAATGGGTTGTTCTATTTTCGCACCCGTCGGACTTCACGCCGGTTTGCACAACCGAGTTGGTCGAGTTCGCGCGGCGCAACGACGATTTTCAGCAGTTGAACACGCAGTTGGTCGGCCTGAGCATCGACAGCGTGTACTCGCACATCGCCTGGTCGCGCAGCATGGAACAGCATTTCGGCGTGAAAATCGCTTACCCCATGATCGCCGACCTGGACATGAAGGTGGCGCAGGCGTATGGCATGGTGCATCCCGGCGCGAGCAATACGGCGACCGTGCGCGCCGTGTTCGTGATTGACGACAAGGGAATCGTGCGGGCGATGATCTACTATCCGATGACGAACGGGCGCAGCGTGGACGAAATCTACCGACTTGTCAAAGCGCTCCAGACCTCCGATGCGAACGGCGTGGCGACGCCCTGCAACTGGCAGCCCGGCGAGCAGGTTATCGTTCCCGCCCCGAAAACTTCCGAAGGCGCGGAAAAGCGCCTGAACGAAGCGGGCATGGACGCAACCGACTGGTACCTCGCCACGAAGTCCCTTTAACCCTTATCCCGCCTTCTTTCTTGCCGCCCGACCCGAACGCCGCCCGATCGGCGTTCGGGTCGGGCGGCGTTCGTTTGCCATGCCAAAATTCCAGCCTGCAAGTCATGGTATAATGGAAGCGCGTTCGCTATTCCAGCCCCGACGCTTCAAAACGACAGCGTCAATCTGTTTTTCGCCAACTTTGCGAACCCCAAAGCGTTCTTCGTCAGTAGAGACTATGAGGTTGTGAGAGCCAATCGAAATTGGTCGAAACGTTTGCAGCCTGATCGCCCCCATAAATGAGGATACGTCCAGCCGATGCCCGCCATGACAACCAATAACCCGCCCGCAAAATCCTCGAATTACTGGCAGCAGACCGCGCAGAACCGAATGCTGCTCGTGGTGCTGGGCATGGTGGTTTTCGTTCCGCTGCTGGCCTCGCCCGAAAACCTGCGAATGCAGGCCTTCGCCGCCTACGCCCTGCGCGTGATGGCCGGTCTGCTGGCGGGCATTCTCGTCCTGCGGGCGCGCGTCGCGACCCGGCGCGCGGAAGTCATCACGTTTTTGTCCGTCGGCGCGAATCTGGCCGTTGTTCTGTTCTTCCTCGACTCGCTGCTTTCGCTCCTGACCTCGACGCCGGACGTGCGCCGCTTCGGGGCCGTAGACTTCATGCGGGTCGTAACCGGGACGCTGCTCTACTTCGCGCTCGCTTACCACGTCCGCCGTTCCGAGCATCTCGTAAAAATTCAGGACGCTCTCGTCTGGGTGTCGGGGCTGATGGCGCTGGCCGGTCTTGCAGGCATGGTCACGCGCGCCTATGACCTGCGCGCCAATCTCTTCGGCGATCATCAATTGTTCGGCGCGTTCCTGATGATTTTGTTTCCCATTGCGCTTGTGGCGGCGCTGACCGAGCGCGACGTCAAGCGTCAGCTGCCCGCGCAGGTCGCCGCCGCCCTAACCGCGATCTGTCTGCTGATGACCGGCACGCGCACCGCCTGGCTGGGCGGGCTGATCGAAATTATCGCCCTGCCCCTTTTCAGCCTGATCGGAACCGCCCGCAAAAAATCCGCCCCCACGCCCCGTCAGCAGTATCTTATTCCAATTCTCATCGTCCTCGCGTGCGGCGGGCTGTTCACCGCGCTGGGCGGCTTTGGCGGCACGCTCGCCACGCGCATAGGACAGGATAGCCAGAACGCCAGCCTGGCTTACCGTCAACGCATGTGGTATGCGGCGAGCGAGCTGGTCAAGACCGCCCCGGCGTTCGGGCATGGGCTGGGCAGCTACGCTCTCCTTCAGGAGCAATACAGCCTGTATGGGCGAACGGGCGCGACCATGCTGCGCGACGCCAATCCCTCGCTGGGCGAGATGGCCCACAACTTCTGGCTGCAAATGGCGGCGGAGCAGGGTTTGGTCGGCGTGGCATTCTTCGCCTTGATCGTGATTTCTTTTTTGTGGCAGGGCGCGCGGCGGCTGCGGTTCATGGAGGGCGGCATTCGACGCTCGCTGCTGCTGGCCTGTCTTGCGGCGGTTTGCGGCTTCTCCGTAGACGCCATCGGCAATCCGGCCTGGCAGTTCGCCCAAGTCTCGATGTTCTTCTGGCTGGTGCTGGGCATCGGCGTCGCCAGCCTGCGCCCGCGCAATTCGCGTCACGAAGGGTAAAACTTCGTTCGCAATCCAGGGATTGTGAAGCCGGGCCTATAAAAGCCTATTCTGAAAGCGAGCCGTAGCCGGGCCTGTGAAAGACCCGTCTTGGAGGCTTCGCGCGCTTCGCTGGCGTCCTCGCGGACGGGACACGGAGAACGGGCAAACGTTTCACTTTCCTCATGCATGTGGCGACGTTTTGCCGTGAATGTCTCTGCGCCCTCTCGGTGTCTCTGTGGTTCAAACCCGAACGCAACAACCTTTTGGCGTGGACGTCTTTGCGTCCGTGAGGACGCTTGGCGAACTTGTTCGCCTCCCTGCCGGGTCTTTTATAGGCCCGGCTCCCCTGCTCCCGACGCCGTGAGAAAAAAATCAAAATATTTTTTCGAGTTCAGGCCGTTTTGCCAGAATCTGGCATAGAACTTGCAATACCTTGATTGACGGTCAAATCTACTTAGGATGTGTTAGGCACCGGGTAGACGCCGCAACCGCTTCGACTTGTCTTTCTCTGTCGAGCGAGCCGCAAAGCAGGTGGCACTGTAACGGCCTTGTCTCGATAAAGAAGCCTGACGGAGCAGATCTACAAAGGAGTGTGTAAGGAAAATGCGAAAAACGAATTCGGTTTCGTGGGTCCGCATGGTACTGGCCTTCGCGGCGGTACTGATGGTTGCCGGTCCTGGCCTCGTCCTCGCGGGCGGCGGCACGAGCGCGTATGCGCCCAAGTCTTCGATCATCATCGGCCCCGGTTCCGTCGCGCACAGCGGCGCTGCCAGCTACGTTCTGCGCGTCACCTATACCGACGGCTCCGTGCTGGACAACCCGGCTGGCACCGTCTTCCCCAGCCCGACGCCCGGCGGCGGCACGATTGACAGCGCCGGCAGCTACGTCGCGCCCGCGACCGGCATCAAGGACAAGATTTCCGCGTCCTACAGCAACGCCAGCGTGACCACGCAGGCCAGCAAGTTCATCACCCTTACCCCGTAATCGCGAAAGGAACCCATTCCTATGAGAACCAAAGTAGCGTTCGCTGCTGCAGTTCTGGCTCTGTGCGGGGCGGGATCGGCTCACGCGCAGATCAGCTTCACGGTTAGCCCGTCGCCTGATCCTGCCGTGACCCCTGGCTTCGACACCGCGTTCCAGGCTGACATCGTCAACAATGGCCCGACGGACATCATCATTGACGGCTCCTCGCTGACTTCCAGCGTGACCGGCCTCGACAATGAGCAGGATTTCGTCTTCTCGGACCTGCCCCTGACGCTCACGGCCAATGGCGGCAGTTTCCATACCGCCGACCTGTTCGAGTTGAACATCGCTGGTAATCAGTATTCGTATCTTTACCAGATCGATTCCAACAACGCGGTTGTTGGCACGGCGTCCTTCTCGAACATCACCGGCGTGCCGGAGCCGGGCAGCCTTGCGCTGCTCGTCGGCGGCATGACGACCGGCGGACTGTTCCTCGCGCGTCGCCGCCGCAAGTAGGCTGCACGCTAGAACGCAACAAGAAAGCGGGTCGGCGACCTCAACATCGCCGACCCGCTTTTTCATTTCACTTGCTGGCGCATTCCTGCGTCGTCAGCGGCTTTTGCCCGCCTCGCGCCCTGTCCCGGACACCAACCGTCCTTGAAAAACGGAACCAGATTTACGCGCTACTCCTCCACGACCTCGACGCGAATGCCGATCGTCCGAATAATGCCCGCCGCCCGGTTGCACTCTTCCTGCCCGCCGTGATGCACGACCGACTTTCCCAGGTTATCCACTTCCCAGGTCTCGATATTCGCCTCTTCCAGACTGCATCCGGTCGCCTTCTGCAAAATCATAACCACGTCATCCCAGGTGTTCTTGTCGTTATCATAGACGATAACAATGTAGCCACTGCCGCCTATGGTCTCCTCACGCTCATCCTCGCGGTCGGGCAGGACAGGCGTAGCGCGCTCCGGCGTGGTTGTCCGTTCCGGCGCGATTGTAGCCCGTCCGCGCAGAATTTCGCCTCGTTTTCGCTCGCTTCCCGGTTCCACTGCTTCCACCGCTTTGACGCAAAATCGTCTCGCGTTCATATCAACGCTCCCCGCCGCAAATCCCCCGCGCCCGGCAGCCTCTTTCGCCCTTGCAGCGTTTACAAAACATGAATATGCGAACCCTGCGCGTCTTTGGTAATCTCGACGCGGTGCGGGAAGGCGTCTTTCAAATCTTCGACGTGCGTGATGACAAGAATTTTTTCAAAGTCTTCTTTGATCGCCTCGATCGCCTCGACCAATTTTTCCCGCCCCTTGCCGTCCTGCGTTCCAAAACCCTCGTCCAGAATCAACGTTTGCAAGCGCGCCCCTGACCGCCGCGCAAGCAGCCGCGACAGGGCGATGCGACTGGCGAAGTTGATACGAAAGCCCTCGCCGCCGCTGAAAAGCTCGTA
>JBBRNU010000343.1:0-5435 GCA_038230115.1 Chthonomonadales bacterium
AAAGCGGTCGTGGACGTCCTGCGCGCGAAGGGGCAGACGGTTGCGACAGCGGAAAGCTGCACCGGCGGGCTGATCGCGCAGCGAATCACGGATGTCGCGGGCAGTTCCGCTATTTTCATCGGCGGCGTAGTAGCCTACAGCAATCAGGCCAAAACCGATCTGGTCGGCGTGTCGCCGGAGACGATCGCGAGCGCGGGCGCGGTCAGCCGCGAGGTCGCGCAGGCGCTGGCCGAGGGCGCGCGGCAGCGTTTCCAAACCACCTACGGCATCGGCGTGACCGGGGTCGCGGGGCCGGACGGCGGCACGGCGGAAAAGCCGGTCGGCCTGGTTTACATTGCAATTGCATATCCCGGCGACTGCGACGTCGAGCGCGCCAACTTCATCGGTTCGCGCTCCATCGTGCGCCATCGCGCCTCGCAAACGGCCCTGAATAGGCTGCGGCTCCGCGCTCTGAAATAGGTTGTTTTCGCGCGTGGAAAAAGGCCAAAAAGAGGTAGACATTTTTAGCCGGAGGTGGTACAATAGCGCGTAGAAGAAAACGGTAACATGGCTTTCTTTTCGGCCCGGTTCGCTTCTGCCCGCCGGGGTTTGTTCGCCCTTCACTGGATCGTTCGACCGTTTGACGCCGGAGGCCACTCGCGCTCCCGCCGCCGACAAACCTTTTTCGCTCCCGTTCAGGAAGCTTCCGTTTCGAGAAGCCTTCGCTTCCGTCTGGCCGGGAAATCGAGAAAGCGCGTCGGGTCGGCAAGACGGCGCGTCGTTCGCCCGCTGCACATTTTTCGGCAGCGCGCGGGCGGCGGCAGTCGGAGCGCCGCTGCGTCCTCACGAGACGCGCCCACGGGCGCAAGAAAGGTTTTTTCCTAACATGGCCGTCGAAGAGATTGAGAGCAAGACCGACCTCAAAATTGACCCCAAAAAGGGCAAGGCGCTGGACATCGCGCTCGGCAACATCGAAAAGCAGTTCGGCAAAGGCAGCGTCGTTCGCCTGGGCCAGTCCATGCGGCTTAACGTGGACGCGATCTCCACCGGTTCCATCGCGCTCGACATGGCGCTGGGCGTGGGCGGCATCCCGCGCGGGCGCATCACCGAAATTTACGGCACGGAATCTTCCGGCAAAACGACCATCGCCCTGCAATGCGTGGCCGAAGCGCAGAAAAAGGGCGGAACTTGCGCCTTCATTGACGTGGAACACGCGATTGACCCGGAATACGCCCGCAAATTGGGCGTAGACGTGGACAACCTGTACATCTCGCAGCCGACGACCGGCGAAGAAGCCCTCGACATCATGGACGCCCTCGTGCGGTCGAGCGCGATTGACGTGGTAGTTCTCGACTCGGTCGCCGCGCTGGTTCCCAAAGCCGAATTGGAAGGCGACATGGGCGACTCGCACGTCGGGTTGCACGCGCGCTTGATGTCGCAGGCGCTGCGAAAAGTCGCGGGCAGCATCAACCGCACCAACACCGCCGCCATTTTCATCAACCAGATTCGCCAGAAGATCGGCGTCATGTTCGGCAACCCGGAAACCACGAGCGGCGGCATGGCGCTGAAATACTACGCCAGCGTCCGGCTCGACGTGCGCCGCACGGAAACCGTCAAGAACGGAACCGACCCCATCGGAGCGCGCATCAAGGTCAAGGTCGTGAAGAACAAGGTGGCCCCGCCGTTCCGACAGGCCGAGTTCGACATCATGTTCGGCAAGGGCATCTCGAAATCGGGCGGTCTGCTGGACATGGGCGTGGACATGGCTTTCGTCAGCAAGAGCGGCGCGTACTTCTCCTATGGCGACATTCGCCTGGGACAGGGTCGCGAAAACGCCCGTCAGTTCCTGGAAGACAACCTGGAAGTGATGGACGAACTGGAACAGCGTATCCGCGCCAAAAATAAGGAGACGCCCGTTCTCGCCGCCGTTCCCCTCGAAGAAGAATAATCGCTTCTGTTTCGATTCCCCTCTTCCGCTTTTCGGGAGAGGGGCGTTTTTGTTGGCGTGCAGTGGTGTTATAATGAAGTGAAATACAATCGGAGGCAGGACATATACAATGGCGCAACTCCAAACATTAGAAGGCACAGGCGAGGAATTGCAGCAAATGCTGGAACAGTTTCCCACGGAACGCTTCCGACTTATTCCCTTGCCCGCGCCTGACGCCAGAAACGGGCAAAATGGCGACGCTGCGGAAACGGGATCGCTTTATGACCTGTTAGGCGATTATGTCGGCTCAGTGGAAGGCGACGGCCAAAGCAATGCGGCGCGGGCAAGCGAGTTGTTTACAGAATATGTCGTGAAGAAGCGCGATGAGGGAACCCTGTGAATCTGACAGATACCGGCCCGCTGGTTGCAATCGCCGACAAAAACGATCCTGACCATAGTCGCTGCGTTGCAGCGTCCAAAACGCTCCCGAAGTCGCCTCTTCTCACCACATGGCCCTGCTTCACTGAGGCAATGTATCTGATGTATAGAGAAGACGGCTACCGCGCGCAAGAGGCGCTCTGGCAACTGCGACGCAGAGGCATTGTCGTTGTGCATGAACTGACTCAGGCAGAGGCCGACCGCATGGACGCGCTTATGCAGCAATATCGGGACGCGCCAATGGACTTGGCCGACGCTTCGCTCGTTGCAGCTGCCGAAAGCCTCAACCTTTCTCGTATCTTCATCATAGACCGACATTTTCGCGCCTACCGCATCCATCAAACGGGCGTTTTCGAGGTTCTTCCCTGACGTCTTGAGCGGAAAGGCTGTAAGCGCCGTTTCCGCGCTTCGGAACAACACGACCATCAGCAGGCAATAAATTCGCTGCAAGCGAAGAAAAGCGCAACTAGAGACAAACATGGATGCAGAGACTTTGGAGGCGGCCCGGTCGGTCGCTTTTCGTTATTTGGGGTACGCGGCGCGCAGTCAGGCCGAAATCGAGCGCCGCCTGACCAAAGCCGAGTTCGCGCCGGACGTCGTGGCCGCGATTGTGGACGAATTTACCGCGCGGGGCTGGCTCGACGACGTGAAGTTCGCGCAGGACTGGGTGGCGGATCGCGCCGACCGCAAGCGCTACGGCAAGTCGCGCCTGGCCTCGGAACTGCGGAACCGGGGCGTGGACAAAGAAACCACTCAAGACGCTCTCGACACGATGGACGACGCCTCGGAATTGGCCCGCGCCCTGGCCGCCGCTCGCCCGAAATGGCGCGCGGATGTCATGAATGAGGCCGACCGTGACACGCTGCAAAGCGAAAAGCGCAAATTAGCCGGATTTTTGCAGCGGCGCGGCTTTTCCTGGGGCATAATCACGCAGGTATTTGCAGAATTGACGGCGAATACCGAATAACTTTCTCGGAAGTTGCCGACGGGCCGCTCTTTTTCAGCCCGCCTGCGAATGCCTGTCAGTCACCGGCTGCGGAGCGCGGTTCGCCCGTCCCCCGGCATTTGGCCCGCTACAACCCTTTTCCCGCCGATAGTTATGGCGGGCGCGGGTGTGGTCAAGCGCCGTGGTTTGAACCTGATCCGACGCCGTTTCCCTCGCTCAACCCTCGCGGACAGGGCCGCTTTTTCGCCCACGCCCGATTGTCTGGAGGTGAGGGATTGATTCAAGTCTACGCCGTTCTGGGATTTATTGTCATTTTCGTGACGGCTGTATTTGCAGCCTATCTTGCGGTGATTCGCCCGATGCTGGCGCGGGAGCAGACCCGCGTCCAGGAAGTGGTGCAGGCGCAGACTGCCGAAGCCCAACGCCTGAAAGAGGACGCCCAAAAAGAAATCGAAGCGTCCCGACGGCAGGCTTTGCTGGAAGCGAAAGAAGAATCGTTTCAACTGCGCGCTGAAGTGGAGAATGAAAACCGGGAGAAACGCGCCGAAATCCAGAGGTTAGAGCGAAGGCTGGCACAGAAAGAAGAGACCCTTGAACGTCGCGCCGAAGGCCTGGAAGGAAAAGAACGCCAGGTTCAGGAGCGCGAAGCCATAGTCACCAGCGGGCGGCAGGAAATCGAGACCCTGCTGACACGCCAGAAACAGGAGCTGCAGCGGCTTGCAGGGCTGTCGCGAGAGGAAGCGCGCGGCCTGTTCTTGAAAACCATTGAAGACGAGAGCCGGCACGAAGCGGCCAAACTCATGCGCGATATTGAAAACGTGGCGCGCAAGGACGGCGAGCGCAAAGCCCGCCAGATTGTTACCGACGTCATTCAGCGCTGTTCGGTAGACCAGACGTCGGAAACGACGGTTTCGGTTGTGCCGCTGCCCAACGACGAGATGAAGGGGCGCATTATCGGGCGCGAAGGCCGCAACATTCGCGCCTTCGAGACCCTGACCGGGGTGGATTTAATCATTGACGACACGCCCGAAGCGGTCGTCCTGTCGGGTTTCGACCCGGTGCGGCGCGAGGTGGCGCGGATCGCGCTGACCAACTTGATTGTGGACGGGCGCATTCATCCGGGCCGGATCGAGGAGGTCATTCGCAAGGCGCAGTCCGAGGTGGATAATCGCATTCAGGAGGCGGGCGAGCGGGCCGTGCTGGAAACCGGATTGACCGGGCTGGCTCCCGAAGTCGTGCATCTGCTGGGCAAAATGAAGTACCGCACGTCCTACGGGCAGAACGTGCTGAACCATTCCATCGAGGTTTCGCACATCTGCGGGATGCTGGCGGGCGAGGTCGGGGCCGACATCTGGATTTCCAAGCGCGCGGGGCTATTGCACGATCTGGGGAAGGCCGTAGACTTCGAGGTCGAGGGGCCGCACGCCCTGATTACCGGCGAAATTCTGCGCCGGAACCGCGAGCCGGAAGCCGTCGTTCACGCGGCGGAAGCGCATCATTACGATGTGGAGCCGTCTACGGTCGAGGCGATCCTGGTGATTTGCGGCGACCAGATTTCCGCCTCGCGTCCCGGCGCGCGGCGCGAAACGCTGGAAACTTACGTCAAGCGTCTGAAGAAGCTGGAGGAGATCGGCGACAGCTACACGGGCGTGGAAAAAACGTTCGCGGTGCAGGCCGGGCGCGAAATTCGCGTCATCGTGAAGCCGGAGCAGATTGACGACCTGGCCTCGCTGAAACTGGCCCGCGACATGGCGAAGCGCATTGAGGAAGAGATGGAATACCCCGGACAGATCAAGGTCACGGTCATCCGCGAGACCCGCGCCGTGGATTTCGCCAAGTAACGGTCGGGATGGATCGCGCGCCCGCTCCCCGGCGTTTGCGTTCGGCGGCGAACACCCGGCGGTAACGTTATCGGGGGCGGGCGCGTCTAAAATACAACCAACCTAACCCCCCGGCCCCCTTCCCCACCAGGGAAGGGGGTGACTAAACATCGAATTTGCGTTTCAAGTGCAAAACTGGCGGGTTGACGGCGTTTTTGTTCGCGTCCGTTGGTTCATTACCGTTTTGGGACGAAGCGCCTGATTCTTGTTTTGCTCCCCCTTCCCCGGTGGGGAAGGGGGCCGGGGGGTTAAGTGTACTCCTCCG
>JBBRNU010000344.1:0-5431 GCA_038230115.1 Chthonomonadales bacterium
TCAAGAGGGCTTCGAGTTCGCGGTACTGTTCGAGGGCGGCGGCGGGACGGCCTGCCGCCACGTAAAGCCGCATCAGGTCAAGGTGGGCGGTTTCGCAAAAGAGGTCGGCGCGCAGGCGTTGATGGGCGTAAGCGAGCGCGCCGTCGAAATCGCCCGACTCCGCCAGCGTGCGCGCCAACTGCTGCAATGCGCCGCGATAAAGGCCAGCCAGCCGCTCGCGCTCCGCCATGAGCCAGGTTTGCTGCGGATCAATCTGTTCGGCATCGTAACCGGCCAGCAGCTCGCCCCGATAGCTGGCGACGGCCTTGCGGCGCGCTTCCATCGCCTCGGTCGCCCCGGCGTATTGTTCCGCCGCCCGCAGCGCTACTTCAAACGCGCCCGTATCGGTCGTTACCAGGTCGAAATTCAGGTGAACGTGGTAGCGGTCCGCCCGCAGCAATTGTCCTGACGTCAAGTCGGTCGTCCCGTTCGCCGACGGGGGACCGATTTCCAGTTCGCGCCGCAGCGAAGTCAGCGCCTGGCTCAAACTCTGGCGACCGGCCTCCGGCCCGCCTTCCGGCCACAGCGCTTCGATCAGGATTTCGCGCGTCAGGGGCTGCGCCCGGTACGCCAGACAGGCGAGCAGCCCGCCCGTCTTCTGGGTGCGAAACCGAGTCAAGGTACGCTCGCCAATCTGGACGCGCAGGCCGCCCAGCATCTCGATTTTGCACCGGGCGCTTATGGGTGTCACGCTTGCTTTCTCCGCCGACTTTCGCTGTCGCGCCAACGCGAAAATTTTGGACTGGCGCAGGCTTCTGGTGGGTTACTGCCGAATTCAAAGTTCTCGCCTGCGACGGAGTTTCCTTCCTGCGCTCCCCGCTCTTTTCAACCTTTTGAGCGAACCGATGAAAAACCGCGAGACGGCTCAAAAGCGTTTTAGAAAGAAAAAGCCCGCTCACCGAAGCGATGAGCGGGCCGCAGCAAGGCGCCAGGTTGCGGGAGGCAGAAAAAATTCAGGCGCGGCGGGCCTTGCGCCGCTTGCCTGCGAGCCAGACGCTTCCGCCGAGCAGCGCCGCCGTCAGCCCCAGCCCGCTCGGTTCGGGAACCGCCGCAAACGCCACGTTGAACGTTCCGGGCGTGTAGTCCGGCAGCGCGTTCGCGTCGAGGGCGAAATCCCAGAACAGGTTGGCCTTCGCCGGGTCGAGGTCGTTGTCAATGGTCACAAACAACTGATGCCGCCCGTCCGCCAGGTCCGGCCCGAACGTCAGCCCCTCGATTTTCTCCGGGAACGCCGCTCCCGCCAGGCCGAACTTCGGGTCCAACAGGTCAATCAGCAGGCTCTTGCCGACCGCCGTGTTGCCGCCGGTTCCGGTTTGCGGCAGACCGCTGGCGCCCCCAACGCCAATGCCGCTGACATCGGTCGCGCCCGTCAGGTCAATCTTGTAAATCCGCTTGAAATTGGCCCCGTTTCCCGCCTTGCCGTCGCGCTCGATCACCAAAAACTGGTGGTTGTTGACCGCCACGATTTCGTTGACGCCGTTGTTGGCTCCGTCCGACAGCGGATAGATGTACTCGCTGGTTTTGCCGGTCGCCACGTCAATCTTCAAAATGCGGTCGTTCGTCCCGACGCGCTTGCCGCTTGCGTTCATCTCATGATCTTGGATCAGCGGGTTCTGCATGATGCCGTACAGCGTCTTGCCGTCGGGCGTCAGCGCAAGGCCTTCCATGCCCCGGTTCGCCACCCGCCCCTGCGTATTGCCCGTGATTTCGGTCGTCTCGTTCGCGCTCAAATTCGTGATTTTGAACTTTTCCGGCACGGCGATCACGCCGATGCGCTGGCCCGTCTGATTGAAATGATAGATGTTGGGGCCGTACTCGTCGGATACGTAGAACGTGCCATCCGGGGCGTAGCGCACGCTTTCCGGGTCGAGCCGCAGGTTCTTCGTCGGATCGGCTCCCGTGAACGCCTTAGCCTGTCCGACAAAGTTTTGGCCGGTTTCGTTCGTGAAAGGCCGCGTGGAAATCAGGGTCGGGGTGATTTTTTTCGTGGCCGTGTTGACGTCAATGTCGAAAACCTGAAACCGGGTCTTGTAATCAACGTCCGTGTTGGCGAAACCCCGGTCATTCACCGCAATGTAGCGGTTGCCGAAGCCGGTGTAGGCGATGCCGGAGCCGAACGCGCCCAGCAGGTTTTGGGGAACCAGCGTGTTGTTGTCCAGGTTCAAATAGTTGCCGGTCAGCCCGGACAGGTCGCTCGTCGCGCCGGGAACGCCCTGGGCGATCAGGTCTTGCGCGGTCACGGGCGACGCCATCAGAACCCACCCGGACAGGCAGGCCAGGGCGGGCAGGCGCTTGCAAATTCGGTTCACGTTTCCTTCTCCTTCAAATGGGGGTATGCTTAATAGAGGGTAAGGCAGGCGTGCGTGGAACTTGCGCGCCGCATAACGTATTGCCAGCCGCAAAAAGACCGCTTTCGCCGGTTGAGCGTCCTTTAGTATGGGAACCAAGCATTAAGAAAACATTATGAAACGGTAACGGCAGGGTTAATTCCGCAATAATACCGAAGCATCTTTTTCGTTCGTCCACTCTGTGTCTTTACCCTGCCCGAAAATCGAGAGGAACAAGCCATGTCGCAGTTCAGCCGCCGCCAAATTTTGACCGCCGCCGTCGCCGCGCCGTTTGCCTTGTCCGCGGGCGCGGAACGGGCGAGCGCCAAAAGCGGGAAGAAAGCCGAGCCGGAAGAGGTTCTGCCCGACCCCAAGTACACGCTCGCCATCAATCTGGAAATTATGTTTCCGCGCGAGATGCCCTATGAAGACCGCGTGGAGGCCGTCGCCAAGTGCGGGGCCAAACATTACGCTTTCTGGAGCTGGCAGGGGAAAAATCTCGACGCCATGCTCGCCGTGCAGCGCAAGCATGACCTGAAGTGCGTCAGCATCACGGGCAACCCGAAAACCGGGTGGGGAACCGGGCTGGCGCAAACCGGGCATGAGCAGGAGTTCTTGGAAGATTTCGAGAAATGCTGCGAGGTCGCCAATCGTTTCGGCGTGGACAACCTGATTACGTTTGTCGGGGCCATCCCGAAAGACGTTCCCGCCGACGTGCAGCGGGCGCAGATCATCGCCGGGCTGAAAAAAGCGGGCGATATCGCCGCCAAACACAACGTGTACCTCGTGCTGGAGCCGCTCAACCGCGTCGAGTCCCCGCAAATGACCATGCTGACCGCGCATGAGGCGTTCGACTACGCCGCCGGTTCGCAGCATCCGCGCATCAAGGTGGATTATGATATGTACCACCGGCAGCTGGGCGAGGGCAACGTCATCAACAACTTGAAAGAGGGGCTGGAAAAAGGCCATATCCGCTTTTTGGAAGTGGGTGACGTGCCGGGCCGCAAAGAGCCGGGCAGCGGCGAAACCAACTACGTCAACATTTTCAAAATGCTGCGAAAAATCGGCTACGCCGGTTACATCGGCATGGAACATGGCACGACCCGCACTCCGCAGTACGCCTGGGACGTGACACGCAAAATCGCCGGTCTGCTCGGCTAGCAAATCAATCCAATCAACGCCAAAACCGCCCCTCCTTCCTCGCTTTTATGCGCCCGGAGCAAGGGAAGCATGAAAGCGCAAAAGAGGGGCGGGCGCGAAACCGACCGGGAAACCCGGCGACAAGGAAGACGAGGCCAACCCGTGCCGAACGAAAACGATGAAGTTACCGTGAGCTACTTCGCCATCTGCGATCAGGTCATCACCGAAGCCCAAACCGGCAAGCAGTCGCTGATCGGAATTTACAGCAGCTTGATGGGCGAGCAGTTCCCTTTGCAGGCCAACCTTTCCGTCGCGCTGGGCATCCGGGTACAGTCGCCGCGCGAGCGTGAACTGACGCTGCGCCTGACCGGGCCGGGCGGCGAGCAAATTTTCGCGTCGCCCAAACTGCCGCTCGACTGGCAGGCCATCACGCAGGGTCTGCGCGGCGTCGGCTTCGCGTCGGCGCAAATCGGCGTGAACCTGCGCGCCATTCCCCTTCGCAATGCGGGCGTCTACACGGTCGCGGTCTACTGCGACGGGGCGCTGCTCGCCGCCAGCCCGCTCGCCGTCTCGCTCATGCCCCCGACAACGAACTGAATTGCTGTCCGGGAGTCCTCTCGGAGCGCGGGTCTATAAAAGCCCCGGCACAGTTTTCGCAGGTCACGGTTCTAAAAACCGTGCCGCAAATCAAAAGACGTTTGACAATTCGGGTCAGCGGGCGCGCGTGGGTCACGGTTATAAAAACCGTGCCTGCGGAGCCTCCGGCTAACCATCCTTTGGGACGGAAAGGCCGCTCGACTATAAAGTCTTTCGATGGCTGCGTGTCGCGTCTGCGAGGACGCCCAGCGAAGCGCGCGAACTGGTTCGCCTCCGTGCCGGGCTTTCATAGCCCCGGACACGTCATGCCGCTCTAACAATGATTTTGCCACGCCACGCATTGCGTCCCAAAGGACGCTTAGCCGAAGACTCCGCAGGCACGGTTTTTATAACCGTGACCCGGCTGACAGCATCTTACTTCCCGTCATCATGGCGTTCTTCGTTCCAGTGCGCCACAGAAGGAAACCGCGCTTTTGTAGCCAATGTGAAGGGCGTATAGTTTCGCTTCCGGGTGACGGGCTTGCAAGCGCAGGGATGCCTGGACGCCCGTGTCATCTATTTCGTAATCGCCGCTTTCGACTTCCATGACGATCCGTTTGCCGATATTTTCCGGGGTTTCGATTGTGTCTCGCAAGCGGTCATACAGTTGTTGCGCCCGTTGGCCTATGTCAGCGGTATTTGACGACGTGATTGAAACTGCCATTCCGGTCCCCCCTTACAAAAGGAAGCGCGACGCCTTGCGCTTGCCTTCATTACACCGGAACCGTCGCCCCAAATTGTCGCCGTGCAGGGCTACGCGAACAGGGCTTCCATCGCCTGTTCCCGCGCGCTCTTGTACTGCTCGTTGTACAGGTTCTGGTAGACGCCGGGGCGATTCGCCAGTTCGTGGTGCGTGCCGACATCCACGATGCGCCCGCCGTCCATAACCACGATCCGGTCGGCGTTCATGATTGTGGAAAGCCGGTGCGCGATCACGAAACAGGTGCGCCCCCGCATCAGCCGCTCCAGCGCCGCCTGCACGTTGGCTTCGGTTTTGCTGTCCAGCGCCGAGGTCGCGTCGTCCAGAATCAGGATTTTCGGGTCGGTCAGCGTGGCCCGCGCGATGCTCATGCGCTGTTTCTGTCCGACCGACAGCTTGATGCCGTCCTCGCCGATTTTCGTATCGTACCCCTGCGGCAAATTCAAAATGAACTCGTGCAGGTCGGCGTTCTTGGCGGCGCGCAGAATGTCCCAGATTGTCGCGTCATTGCGCCCGTACTTGATGTTTTCGCGCAGGGTCACGGAAAACAGCAGGCTTTCCTGGCTGACGATGCCGATTTGCCGCCGGA
>JBBRNU010000345.1:0-5428 GCA_038230115.1 Chthonomonadales bacterium
ACGACATGACGGAGGCGCGCGGCCCGACTTACGTGGTTCCGGGAACGCACCGGGGAAACGCGCTGCCGCCCGCCGACCGCCTCAACCGCCCTCTCGAAGGCGAGATCGCGACCTACGCCAAAGCGGGCGACGCCGTTTTCATCAACAGCGCCATCTGGCATTCCGGGGCGCGCAACCGCAGCGACGGGCCGCGCCGGGGCATTTATCTGTACTACGGCTACTGGTGGCTCAAGCCCTACGAGGCGCAGCAACAGCGGCCCTGGCAATGCCTGGAAAACGCCGACCAAGCGCGCCTGCAATTGCTGGGCGTGAAAATGCCCGGCAACGACATCCATCAATACGACCCGACCCGATAATCAAAGTTTGCCGATGGGAGCAAAGACGTTGCGGAACCCATGCGCGGTTTACACAAAGCCGTATTCATGGTAAACTACATAAAATTGAGATATTAGCCTTGCATTTGCGGAAATTTCACAAATCGAGGGTTAATAATAGTTGGAGCGCGTTATGCTCATCGAATTCAGCGTCGGCAACTTCCGTTCCTTCAAGGAAGTGGTCACGTTCAGCATGGTGGCCGCCAACCTTCAGGCGCAGGACAAATCTCTTGACGACAACAACACGTTCGCCGTCAACGACAAACTGCGCCTGCTGAAAAGCGCGGCGATTTACGGCGCGAATGCCAGCGGCAAAACCAATCTCGCCAAAGCCATGCAGTTCATGAGGGAATTTGTACTCAACTCTTCAAAAGAAACACAGGCTGACGAGTCTACAGGCGTTGACGTGTTTTGTCTAAGTGAGACAACACGGCATGAGCCTGCCTTCTTTCAAATCGTTTTCCTCTGTAATGACATTCAATATCGCTACGGTTTTGAAGCGACTGCAAAGCGTGTCGTTTCCGAATGGCTCTTTTCCTCCGCGACGACGAAGGAGGCGAGCCTTTTTCAACGCGACCAAGACGGGATTCGCCCGAACGCGAGACTCTTTAAGGAAGGGAAAGGCTTAGAAGACAAGACACGCGACAACGCGCTATTCCTGTCCGTCGCCGCGCAATTCAACGGCGTCACAGCCAGACAGATACTTTCCTGGTTTAGTCTCTTGGCTCCTATTTCCGGTTCGGATTACAAAGATTACCTGTTCTACAGTATGAGAATGCTGTACGATGGCGAACACACGCAAGCCATGCGCGAATTGATACGTGAACTGGATTTGTCCATTCAAGATGTGATTGCACAAAGAAAAGAATATAGTTCCGCCGACCTGCCGGACGATGCGCCCGAAACGGCAAAGCAGGCAGCCTCCAGTCAAGGCAAGGTCGAGGCCTATAACATGCAAACCGTTCACCATGTTTTCGATAATCAGGGTAACCGAACGTTGACAACACTTTGGGATGTCTTCGAGCATGAATCGGAAGGAACGCAAAAACTCATTGCGCTTGCCGGACCGCTTGTGAATACGCTCAAAAATGGGCGGGTCTTGTTCGTTGATGAACTGGATGCCCGCCTGCACCCCTTGATTACCTGCGCGATTATCCAACTGTTCAACTCTCAGGACAAAAACCCGCACAACGCGCAGTTGATTTTCGCCACGCACGACACGAACCTGCTCAACAAAGACCTGTTTCGGCGCGACCAAATATGGTTCGCGGAAAAAGACCGGCAGGGCGCGACGCATTTGTACTCGCTGGCCGAGTTTCGCGGCGTTCGCAACGACAGTTCGTTCGAGACGGACTACATTCACGGCAAGTTCGGCGCCATCCCGTTTTTAGGCGATTTCAGCCGCGTGTTCGGCACGGCGGAGGCGCAGCGTGGCGCGGAGAAATAGCCGGGATGCAAGGGGCAGGCCCAACGTCATGCAGGCGCGGGCGCAAGGCTATGCCGACCGCCTTGCCGCGATACGCGACCCGATTGAACGTTTCCTCATTGTTTGCGAGGGCGAGCAGACCGAGCCGAACTATTTCCGAAGCTTTCGCGTTCCGGCGAATGTGCTTGACGTGAGGGGGATGGGCGACAACACGGTCAATCTCGTCAAGAGGGCTATTGAACTGCGAGACGCCGTGCAGGGAACAGGTCAAGCCTATGATCAGATATGGTGCGTTTTCGACCGCGACTCTTTTCCCGCCAAACACTTCAATGCGGCGCTACAACTGGCAAAGAACAACGCCATCTCGGTTACATTCTCCAACTCCAACGAGGCCTTTGAAATTTGGTATTTGCTGCACTTCGCTTATCACGACGCCGGAATTTCGCGGCAGGCCTACAAAGACAAGTTGACGGAACTGCTGGGCCACACCTACGAGAAAAACAGCAGAACCATTTACGACGACCTTTATAGCAGGCAGCCTGACGCCCTACGCAACGCGGAAAAGCTGCATAAGGGTTATAAGCCGTCGCGCCCGGAGCAGAACAATCCCTGTACAACGGTTTACCAACTCGTCGAGCAGTTGAACCGATTCGTGCGCTGACACAACCGCCTGGAACAGCGCCGTTCTGCATTTTTAACCTTGAGGAGAAAACACGATGAGTTTGCCCATGAAGAACGCCGAAGGACTGGCCCCCGTAGAACCGACTGAGGAACAAAAGTACCTGTTCGATACGCGCGGCTGGCTGCTGCTGCCGGGCGTGTTGAGCGAAGCGGACATTGCCGAAATGCGCGAATTCTGCTATCGTCTGCGCTGCGAGCCGGAAACCCTGCCCGCTTCGGAGCGTTCCAGCATCGGCGGACCGCTGACGCGGCTCGCAGACCACCCGGTTATCGTCGGCTTCATGAACACGTTCGTCGCGGATCAATCTCTGGCGACCGAAGACGGCTACGGCTTCCGGCTGGAAAATTCGTTTCTGGCCCTCCGCAAAGCGGGCGACACCAATTTCGGGCCGCATGGCGGCGGCGGAATGTTCAGCACGCCGCACAACTCGCACGTTTATAACTGCCGTCCGGGTTCGGTTTACAGCGGCCTGACGCGCGCAGTCTGGGAAATCAACCCGGTCAGGCGGGGCGAGGGCGGCACAAAATTCCTGACTGGCAGCCACAAAGCGGCGTTCCCGTCTCCCGCCTCCACGCAGGCCGAGGACTCGCCGCTGTGGGAGGATTACGACTGCCCCGCCGGTTCCGTGCTGTTTTTCACGGAAGCGATCGCGCATACGGGCGCGCTTTGGACGAACCCGGAAGTGGATCGCGTCGCCATCTTCAACTGCTACAACACGATTGGCTCCCGCTGGCATCAGTGGGAACCGAATCCCGACGCCCTCGCCGCTATGCACCCGCTGCGTCGAACGCTGTTCCGCCCGGTCTGCTGTCAGGACAACGACGTTCACGCCGCAAAATGAGCCGCACTGCCGCGTGAGCGCATCCCGGAAATTTAGCCGCAAAAAAGGAAGATGGGAATTTCGGTCGCGCGTCTCCACTTGAAATATGGGGAGGCGACCGGGATTTCAACCCGGAATACCGGGGTTCCCTCTTGGATGACCGAGACTTTTGGTTGGAGGCGGCTGGTCGAGCTGGTCGAGAGTGCGTGTTGGAAATAAGTTCGGACTTTGCGAGGAGATTGAGGAGAATAATGCTGCGATGAATAGCCCCGGTTTTCTGCACATGGTCTACTTCTGGCTGCGCGATGAGGGCGACGCCCGCCAGCGGGAACACATCGCGCAGGGCTGTCACGAATACCTGTCCGGCATTCCTGGCGTCCTGCGGCTGACAGTCGGCTTTCCCGCCCACACGCCGCGCGACATCGTGGACAATTCGTATGGCGTGGCCCTGCTGGTGGAATTCGCCGACGCGCAGGCGCACGACATCTATCAGGAGCATCCCGACCATTTGCGCTTCATCGAGGTTTGCGGGCCGTCCTGGAGCCGGGTTCAAGTCTACGATTCGATCTCCCGGCCCGGCTAAAAAACTATATCAAAATAGTTCTCGCCCGCTGCAAGGCGACTCTCAGCCTGCGAAGAGAGCGGCATTGCAGCCCGCGCAGGCGGGCTTTGCATTTCAGGACGGGCGTTCATTCCCGTTCTAGCGTCTGTCCCGTTCGACGCGCGTTTCAGGACGGGCATTGCAGCCCGCGCAGGCGGGCTTTACAATTCCTGCCGGGGGGTTCAGCCCCTCGGCTGCCAGCATGACAATTTCAGACTGGATCAGCGCAGCCAGCGCAGCAGAACCGAGGCCAGGCTCAGAAAGATGCTGATGCCCACCACGTCCTGAAAAGCGGTCTCGAACGGGCCAGCCGTCAGCGCCGGGTCGTAGCCCGCGCGCTTCGACAGCAGCGGCACGATGGTTCCGACCACGCCCGCAATGTTGACGGCGAGGAACATTCCCAGGAAAACGGTCAGGCCGAACGCCCAGTGATGGTCGCAGACGCCTCCAATAACCCCCAGAACCAGCGCGCACGCGCCGCCCAGGATCATCGTCGTCATGACCTGACGCACGACCGCGTGCTTCCAGTGCGAAAGCTGGACGTGGCCGGTTGACAGACCGCGAATGATGATGGCCGCCGACTGCAGGCCCGTGTTGCCGCTGATGGCCGAAATGATGGGCATGAAGCTCGCCAGCAGAATGTATTTCGTCAGCGTCCTGTCGAAATAGTGGATCACGAAGCCCGCCAGACCCTCGATCAACATCGTCGCCATGATCCAGGGCAGCCGGAGTTTCGCCACCTGCGCGGGCGATTTGTTTTCCAGTTCCTGCGCGTCCGAGCCGGACAGGTGCGCCACGTCCTCGTCGGCCTCTTCCTGAATGACGTCAATGATGTCGTCGGCGGTGATCACGCCGAGCAGACGGCGTATCGGCTCCGGGCCGACAACCGGCAGCGCGGTCAGGTCGTAGCGCGCGAAAATGTTGGCGACCTGCTCCTGATCGCATTCGGGATGCACGGTGATAACGTCCGCGCTCATCAGGCCGCGCAGCGGCGTGGTCGGCCCAGCGGCGAGCAGGGTTCGCAAATCCACTTTGCCGCGCAAGCCGCCCTGCGCGTCCACCACGTACACAAAGAAAATATGTTCCGCTTCTTTCTTCTCGCGGAAGCGGGCGATGGCTTCGGCCTGCGTCGCGGTTTCCGGCGCGTCCACGTAGCCCAGCGACATGATGCCGCCCGCCGTGTCTTTGGGGTAGCCCAGCAGCAGCCGAATTTCCTGCGCCGTCTCCGCGTCCGTCAGCGTCAAGACCTGTTCCGCCGCGTCATGCGTCAGGCCGCCCACCACGTCGGCCCCCTCATCGGGCGGCAGGTCTTCGAGAATGTCGGCCAGCCGGTCGGGGCTGGTAATGCTGACCAGGCGGGCCTCGGTTGTGGCGTCTACCTCGTCCAGCACTTCGGCGGCTTCCTGTATATCAAGCGCCCGGAAAACGGCGGTGTCTTCCTGTTCACTTAAAAACAGCATGGCATCGGCGAGGTCTGCCGGGTGGTATGTCTGCAAAACGGCGCGCAGTTGCGCCGCCTTTTCCG
>JBBRNU010000346.1:0-5423 GCA_038230115.1 Chthonomonadales bacterium
CGTAGGCAGCGCCTTCGATTCCTCGTCCCGTTTCGCGCCAACTTCCCTTGTTGCGCGCGGTTGAAGCGACACGCAACCGCTATCGCCAGCGACGCGAAGGACTGCGCTGACAATTTGTCGGGGCGTTGCCTTTTCCCGGACGGCAGGAATTGCCCCGGCGCGCGGCGAAAAAACCGCAAGAACCTATCCGTCGTGTTATGGAGAGTGATTTGAACCTCGCCTTCGTCCGCGCTCGCCTGCCGCTCGCCGCCCTCGCGCTTTTCGTTTTTGCCGCCCCGACCCGCGCGCAGACCGCCGCGCCGGTTTCGCCCGCGCCGCCCCGCGCCTACGACTTCTACGGACGCGGCCCCTATCGCCGAAACATTCCCCGCCCTGCCGCCGTTCTGGGTTATGAAGCGGGCGCGACGCATAGTACGTTTCGCGACCAGGAGCGCGTAATCCTGGCGATTGCCGCGGCTGCCAAAGACCGCGTGCGCGTCATAGAATACGGGAAATCGGTCGAGGGCCGCCCGCTGCGGCTTGTCCTTGTCAGCGCGCCGGAAAACATCGCGCGTCTGGAAACGATCCGGCAGGAGATTGGAAAACTGGCCGACCCGCGTCTGCTCGCCTCCCAGGCCGAGGGAGAGCGACTGTGCCAGACGACGCCGGTCATCACCTGGATCAATCACTGCATTCACGGCGACGAAAGCGCGTCGTTCGAGACCGTCCTGCAGACGCTTTACACCCTGGCGGCTTCCGAAGCGCCCGCGATTACCGAAACGCTGCAAAAGTCGGTCGTGATTTTGAACCCCGTGTTCAATCCCGACGGGCATGAGCGCTTCGCGGTGTATTACAACTCGGTGGCGGTCGGCAGCCCCGAACCGTTCGCCTATGATCAGCGGCAGCCCTGGGCGATTTCGGGCCGCTTCAATCACTATCGGTTCGACATGAACCGCGACAAGCTGATGCTGTCGCAGCCGGAAAGCCAGATGGAAACGGCGGCGTTTTTGCAATGGCATCCGCAGGTGTTCGCCGACCAGCACGGGCAGCCCGAAAATTATTTTTTTCCGCCCAACTCCCTGCCTTCGAACCGCAACGTGGATCGCGCCCGCATCAATAAATGGACGGACATCTTTGGGCGCGCGAACGGAGCCGCCTTCGACCGCTACGGCTGGCAGTACGTAACCCGCGAAACCTTTGATTTTTTCTATCCCGGCTATCTCGACACCTGGACGTCGCTGTCCGGGGCGATTGGCATGACGTATGAGACGGACGGCGGCGGCAATCTGGCCCGGCGGCGCAACGACGACACGATTTCCACCCTCCGCGACGCCATCTCCCATCATTACGAAACCGCCCTCAGCACGATTGTCACGGCGGCGAAGCGACATGACGAGCTGCTGCGCGATTATCTGGCCTACCGACGCGGCGCGCTGGCCCCGCCGCCCGCGAATTCTGCAAACGCGCCGAACTCGGCCACGACCGCGAGCGCCACGAGTGAAAAAATGCGCCGGGTCGTGATTCTGCCGGGCGCTGATCCGGGCCGCTTGAAGGAATTGGCGACCCTGCTGCTGCGCGAGGGCGTCGAGGTTCGCGAACTCAAGACCGCATTTTCGTCCAACCGGGCTTGGAATTACATGGCGGCGGGCGACAAAATGCGCGCCGCCCAAACGCAAACCTTTGCGCCAGGCGCGCTCGTCGTGGACATGGCGCAGCCGCAGGGCCATGTCGCCCGCGCCGTTTTGGAACCCGACCCGGATTTCGAGCCGGAATTCGTGCGCGAGCAGTACGCCCGGCGCGTCCGCAACGAGAAACGGAATGAGAATGAGCCGAAAGAGGGCTACGATTTTTACGACACGACAGCCTGGGCGCTGCCGTATGCATTCGGTCTGGACGCCTATTGGACGGAAGACGCGCCCCCGGTCGAGGGCCGTTTATTGCGATTGGACGCGCAGGGACGGGCCGACGCGACGGGCGCGGTCGGCGGCATTGCGGGCGGCAGGGCGAGCGTAGCCTATGTCTTTCGCTACGACAGCGACGGGGCAGCGTTTCTGGCCCTGCGGCTTTTGCAGGAGGATTACAAACTGGCGGTCGCCACCAAGCCGGTTCGTCTGGGAGGCCGTGACTGGCCGCGCGGCGCATTGATCGCCCGCGTGGTTCGCAACCCCGAAACGCTGCACGCGCGGCTGGCGCAGCTGGCCGGAGAGACCGGGGTTTCCGTTACGGCGATCAATTCCGGGTACAGCGACGAGTCGCCGGTGGGTTTGGGGTCGGAAAACGTGGTCAGTCTGCGGAAGCCGGGCGTGGCCGTAATTGCCGACGACTCGGTGTCGCAAACCGGCTTTGGGGCCATCTGGCATCTGTTCGAGCGGGAAGTCGGGCTAAAATTCACGCCGCTGCGTCTGGCCTCGCTGCGCGCCAATACGCTCGCGCGCTTCAACGTCATCGTGCTGCCGGAAGGGTACGGGTACGCGGGCGCGCTGGGCAAAACCGGGCTGGACGCGCTGAAGCAGTGGATTGGGGCGGGCGGCGTCCTGATCGGGCTGGGCAGCGGCGGGCAGTGGTTCACGGACAAGGACGCGGCTCTGACAAGCGCGATTCCGGTCGGCAGCGACGTCAAGGACGACGAGAAGGACGCCAAGAAAGACGACGGCAAGCCGGAAGCGCGCAAGCCGGACGGTTCGCCCGCCGTCCCGCCCAAGCCGAAGAAGCCGCTGCGTCTGCCCGGCGCAATCTTTCGGGCGCAGATTGACCCGACGCATTTTCTGGGTTTCGGTTACGAGAAGGGCGAAATCGCGGTTCCGCTGGAAGGCGCGACCTTCCTGAAGCCGAGCAAGATGGGCGCAAACCCGGTCACGTTCGGCCCCGGCCCGTCGCGCTTGTCCGGCTTCGCGTGGCCCGACAACACGGAAGCCCTGCTCGCCAACACGGCCTATGTCGTGGACGAGCCGATAGGAGAGGGCCACGCCCTGCTGTATCTCAACGACCCGACGTTTCGCGCCTCGTGGCCCGGCCTGCGCCGTCTGTTCCTGAGCGGCATCTTGTTCGGCCCGACCAGCGCCATACTCGCCCCCGCCCGCCGCGCGGAGGAGTAGGTTTGCGTCCATTTACGCGCCACGCTGATCGGATGCCAATCGCCTAACCCCCCGGCCCCCTTCCCCGGTGGGGAAGGGGGAGCGCGAAACAAAACCGCCCGCTCCTTGCCGAAACCGGAGCGAAACAAAAGAAAATAAAAGCGTCGCTAACATGCTGACACTGATTTCAACTGGCAAACCCACTATTCTGGCTCCCCTTCCCCGATGGGGAAGGGGGCCGGGGGTTAGGCAATTGCCCTTTCTCGCCAGAAGTTTCAACCTTCGGCAGCGTCAAGCCGTAAAACAGAAGGAAACGCCATGAAAATCACCAAGATTGAAACACACGTTTGCAACGCGCGAATGCGGAACTGGATTTTTGTCAAGGTTTTGACCGATCAGCCCGGCTTGTGGGGCTGGGGCGAAGCCACGCTGGAATGGCACACGCGCTCGGTGCTGGGCGCCATCGAAGACCTCGCGCCCCTGCTTCTCGACGAAGACCCGACCCGGATCGAACACCTGTGGCAGATGATGTACCGGCAGCATTTCTGGCATGGGAATGGGATCGTGCGCGGCACGGCGATTTCCGGCATTGACCTGGCGCTGTGGGACATTCTGGGCAAAGTGCATGGCGTGCCGTGTCACAAACTGTGGGGCGGGCCGGTGCGCGATTACGTCCGGTTGTACTCGCACTTGGGCGGCGGGCGCATGGAAGATTTTTACGAAACGTCGCCTGCCGACGCGGGCCGCTTCGCAGACCTGGCGTCGCAGGCCGTCGAGGAGGGCTATACCGCGTTCAAGACGATGGCCGTGCCGGAAACCGCGCCGATCGAGGGACTGCGCCCAGTGAAGTACGCCGAAGCGTGCGTGCGGGCGATGCGCGAGGCGGTGGGCGATGGCATTGACATCATGGTGGACTGTCACGCCCGCCCCAGCCCGCGCATGGGAATGCTGTTCGCCAAAGCCCTGGAACCCTACGGCCTGTACTGGTTCGAGGAACCCTGCTGGCCCGAAGCCGTAGACGACATCGCCTTGATCCAGCGCGCGGTCAGCACGCCGATTGCGACCGGCGAACGCCTGGTTTCGCAGTACGCCGTGAAAGAATATCTGGAAAAGCGCGCGTGCAGCGTCCTGCAATGCGACATCACGCACGTCGGGGGCTTGAGCGAAATGCGGCGCATCGCGGCGATGGCCGAAGCGTACCGCGTGGCGCTTGCGCCGCACAACCCGCAGGGGCCGGTCAGCACGGCGGCGAGCCTGGAGTTCGGGTTCGCCACGCCCTCCTACATTATCTGCGAGTCGGTGCATCGCGATGTTCCCTGGCGGCAGGACGTGGTGAGCGAAGGGTTTGTCGTGGAGCCGAAGGGCCGCCTGGTGCGTCCCGGCGACCGGCCCGGCCTGGGCATCGAAATCAACGAGGCCGAGGTCGCCAAGCATCCCTTCGAGCAGGAACTTCCGCAACGCAGTTATTACGCCGATGGCAGCGTCGGCGACTGGTAATTTTCCTTACTCGCCTTCGTAATTTACCTCCCCGGCCCCTCTCTTTATGTAAGGAGAGGGGAACGAAAGCGTTGGGGTTGAGGGAACTCTTGGGTCTACCCTCATCCCCGGCTCTTCTTCCTACATCGGAGAAGGGAGCGAACGCGTGGGGCTGGCGCTTCGCTTTTGTAAGAAGCGTTTGGGCGGTAAAAAATTACCAGTTCAGCGCAGCATAATATGGTGGCGGGTGAGCCTCGGCAGGCTTACCATCGCGCTCGCCAGCAAAAACGCCATTTCAAGCCAGTAGAGAATGAAAATTATGTCTTCTGCTCATCGCGTCATTCTGTTTTCCATAATGAACACGGTCGTTTCGCTGTTTTTAGGAACCATTGTTCGTTCGCGCACGGGATGGCCTCTTCAGCAATCAGAAGCATTGATATCGTTCGTGTTCGTAAGTATTTTTCTCATGGTGTGCGCCGCAAACAGTCCTATAGCGTTGGCGCGTCGTCGGGCCTGGAAAAGCTGTGGTCTTGCAACAGCGCTGTTCGTTTCCTGTCTTGCGCGTGACTTTTTTCTGTCGTCGCCTTACCCGTCATTTCCGACTTTAGGCGCGGCGGTTTTGCTTGGAGCCTGCTGGTTATTTTGGGCCAGAGATTTAAGAAGAGTTGTCCCTCGTCCTGTCGGAGTCGAGTAACGCGCGATACCATATCGCGCTCAACACAAAAATTATGGCCTCACTTTCTTCTCTTATCGGTCAGGACGCCGCCATTGGCGCGCTGCGCCGCGCGCTGGAATCGGACTGTCTGCCGGGCAGCTATCTGTTTGTCGGGCCTGCGGGCGTGGGCAAAGGCGCGTTGGCGCGGGCCTTCGCGCAGGCCGCCGCGTGCCTGTCGC
>JBBRNU010000347.1:0-5389 GCA_038230115.1 Chthonomonadales bacterium
GCAAAATCATGGGAATTTTGCTGCGGCTCCTCGGCGCGCAATCCACGCTGAACGACCTGGCGCAGGCTTGACGACGAACGCGATTGACGCTCGCCCTACCCGACCGGCGTGACGTCGCCGGAGCGCGTCGTATCGAAGCCGCCCAGAACGGACAATTGCGAGCGCACGCGGCGGCGCTGGAGCGTGCCGAGAAGCTGGCGGAACGGCTCCAGGTGGAGCGTTTCGGCGAGCAGAGCCAGGTCGTAGCGCACGGCGCGCAGGGGCAGGAAATCCAGGCCGTAAATCGCCGCGACGGACGACGTGGTAACCCCCAGATCGGCCTGCCCGGAGGTCACGACGCGCGCAACGTCCTGATGGCTGCCGACCGTGCGCCCATATCCCGCGACCGACGCCGAATCAATGCCCGCCGTCCCCAACAGAGTGTCCAGCAGGAGCCGCGACCCGGCCCCGACCTCGCGATTGACGAGCGTGACGTCGGGACGGGCTAAGTCTTCCACGCCGCGCAGGCTTTTCGGGTTGCCCGCCGCCGCGACGAACCCCTCTTCCCACACGCCCAAGGTCGCCAGAACCGTTTCGCGGTCGGGCAGCGCGCGGCGCACGAAAGGCGCGTTGTACGTATCGGTCGCCGCGTCGTACAGGTGAACGCCCGCC
Organism: Chthonomonadales bacterium; assembly: GCA_038230115.1. Lineage (GTDB taxonomy): Bacteria > Armatimonadota > Chthonomonadetes > Chthonomonadales > Chthonomonadaceae > JBBRNU01. The sequence goes on from JBBRNU010000347.1 coordinate 652, forward strand.
GCGTGAACCTCGCCGCGCGCCAGGCTTTCCAGCGCGCTCTGGCTGTTGGCGTGCGTCCAATGCACGCGCAGGCCCGGATGCCACCGTTCCGAAGAGCGCGCCCAGAGCGAAATCGCGGGCGTGCAGCCCGCCAGAACCAGAGTATTCGCGAGGGCGTCCGGCTCGTCTAGCATTCGCACCGAGAGGGTTTCCCGGCCCGCTTCCCACACGCCCAGCCCGTCGGCGGGAACCATCTCCTGCCGGAACGCGGCCTCACCCTGCAGCGAATGCGCCACCCACCGCCCGCCGATGCGCGCGAGGGCGACGCGGGTCTGCGCCCCCGGCGGCATTCCCTGTGCGGGCGCGGCTTCCAGCGTCACGTCCCCGTCATCGAGCCAGAACAGGTCTTCCATGCGGCAGCCCAACGCCTTCGCCAGCCGGAGCGCGACCGCCGCCGAGGGCGCATACAACTCCGCCTCGATGCCGCCGATGGTCTGCCGCGCCACGCCCGCCGCCGTCGCCAAATCCTGCTGACTCAGCCCTAGCCGCGCGCGAACCGCCCGAAGTTGGTTTTGCAGCCCGCCCGTCTCTTTCACACGCTCACCGCCTCCCCGCAGAATTGGCGGAACGGAATAAAAATCCCGTTTTCATAGGCAAAGCCCGCACGAACGGGAATGAATGATTGTTGACCGGGGTAGAACGGGATTGAAACCCCGTTCTGAAATGCGTAGCCCGCCTGCGCGGGCTAAATGCAGATTGCCTACGCGCCGGGGCAGGTTCTTTCCCTGCCTGCAACGCGCCAGCCTCACGCCTTCGCTCCCTTCTCCCATGCAGGGAGAAGAGCCGCCAGCGCAGCGCATGAGGGGTGACCCAAGAGTTCTGACAGCGCCGCCAAAAGCGTGAAAGGTGAATCGCGGCCTGTTCACACGTCGCGCTGATGAAACACTATGGCCCCAAACAGGAAAATAACCACGATGTACGCCGCCACATACAGGGCGTCCAGGCGCGGGAAATGCAGGTGCGCGGCCCCCCACTCCGTCAGCAATCGCGGCGACAGACCGAACGCGCCGCGCCCCGGCCCGGCAGGATTCTGAATGGTGATGTCCTGCGTGACGCCATCCACCCACCAGCCGATTGTCCCCTGCGGCACGACCAGGCTGGCGATGTTGGCGAGCAGGCGCAGCGCGTCCACGTCGAAGGAATTGGCGAGGACGTTGAAAATGCCGTCGCACCACGCGAACGCCACAATCGCCATCGTCAGCGAGGTTCCGAACACGCGCTGCGCGAACGTGGAAAGCGTCAGGCTCAGGGTCGAAATGACAACTGGAAAGAGGGACAGATACAGCCCGGCGTGCAAAATTGCGGTCAAATTCTCGTGCGTCTGCCACGACAGAGACGCCCAGACCAGTGTCGTCCAGACGAGAACGCTGCCGACGAGGATGACGTTCAGGCCGATCCACTTGCCCAGCAGGATTTGCCAGCGCGGGATCGGCTTGGGCAGAATGACGGCGAGCAGGCCGCGCTCGATCTCGCTGGAAATCGAGCCGCCCGCCAGCAATATCGCGAATAGCGCGCCGAGCGATTTGATCGAGGCCAGGCACAGGCCCGTGATGGCGCTGCGCGCCAGGGGATAATTCGTCGCTACCTGCGCGGGGTTGATGCGCCCGCTCGCCAGACTCGCCTGCATCCGAGCGTGGATCAGCAGCAATACGAGCGACAGGCCCAGCGCGAGCAGGCCCATCAAAAAGGCTCCCAACAGAGTGCGCCGCCGAACGGCCTCGCGGAGCGTCAATCCGGCAATCGTGAAAACGGCCATAAGCGCGGCGTTCGCCTTTCAAAAATTCGGAGCGTTGTCAACCTGTTTCGCGCTGCCATTGTACGCCCTAACCCGCCGGGCCGTCAATGCAATGTCTGGTTGTTCCGTTCTTGAACCTTATTCGCTCCCTCTTCTTGGCGACTTATCTTGTCCCGTAACTTTTTCCTGATCTCATTAGGAAGCCTGCGAACCGCCCCGAAGCAGGCGTTCCCTATCTCATCGCAAAGATAAGGGACAAGATAAGTTGTTGGCAAGGAGCGGACCGGGGCGAGGTGAAATCGCTCCGGCGGCAGGAATTCGCGCCCCGATCGCGAAACTTTCAAAACCGGACGGAGCGCATTTCGTAATGCACCGTGCGCGGTCGCACGGCAGGCAAGGCGCGCAGGTCGCCGCTTGCGACAGCGCAGGGCCGCGTTACGAACAGACTACGCGCCAGCCAGAACGCGGTTTCGTCGCCGGGCCGGAAATCACTGCCGTTCCCTTACCGGCGGATTAGCCCGCCTTTCGCAGCGCCCTTTCTTTCGGAGGAACGCTTTGACTACCTCGCCTTCGGAAAACTCGCCCGGCTCGGAACCGCGCTACGACCGCGCTACGCTGGAAAAGGTCGTCCAGTTCGCCGGACGCCTGCAAGACCAGCATCAGGAGTCGCTGACGGCCCGCGAAATCGAGGCCATCGGAGCCGAGGTCGGCCTTCAGCCCGCTTTCGTGCGGCAGGCGCTGTCGCATCTGACGGTCCCGCCGACGCCCCCGACCGGCTTCTCACCCCGGCCCGGCCTGCCGCGCCTCCCGGATTTGAGCAAGGCGCAAACGTGGGCGCGGCGCAACTGGCCCTGGCTCCTCCCGCCCGCCTATTTCGTTCTGCTTTACATCACGCCCGAAGGCGGCAAGCAGGACGGGCCGCACGTGCAGCTGGCCGTCACGCTCCTTCTGCTGGCCCCGCTCGTGGCAAGCGGCCCGCTCGGCTACATGCTTGGCAAGAAGCGCGCCGGGCTGGGCATGGGTTTCGCCTTCGCGTTCGCCCTGTACGCCGGGTACTTCCTCAGCACCATTGGCGTCAAGTCCGTCACCCTCGAACAACTCGTAGGCGGAATGGCCCTGACCGGCGTCTATGGCCTGGCGGCGAGCGGAGCGGGCGTTATTGGAGCCTACATCCGGCAGCGACAGCAGGCCCGCGCAGCGCCGCGCCTGACGACCGGGCAGGAAGTCTCGCGCGCCGACCTGCTGCAAACCCTGTTCGCGCTGCAAGGGCAGTTGGAGGGGCAGAAACAGCATCGCGCCTTTCTCAGCATTGACGTGGCCGGGTCGTCCGAAATGAAGCGGCAGGCGTCGGAACTGGAAGTCGAGTTTTCGTTCCGCAAGTTTCAACAGTGGGTCGAGGAGTTCATTCGGGCGCAGGGCGGCGAAATGCAGGCGGTCGCGGGCGACGGCATGATGTGCCTGTTCCATACCGACGCCGCGGCTGTCCGGGCCGCGCGCGAATTGCAGGCCGGTCTGCCGCAGTTCAATGTCGCCCTCAACCGCCTGCCGACGCCGTTTCGGGTGCGCTGCGGCGTCAGCGCGGGCGAGGTCGCTATCGAGCCGGGCCGGGCCATCGGTCGCCTGCAAAGCGCGATCATTGACCGCGCCGCCAATCTGCAAAAACGCGCGCAGCCCGGCGGCATCGTCCTGAGCGCGGAAGTGGCGGCGGCGGATTGGTGGAACTGGGCCAGCTCGCGCCCCTGCCGGAACCCGGTCAGGGCGTCGCCGCCTTCGTCTGGCAGCCCGGCCCGAACCCTGCTGCGCTTTCCTTCGAGCCGTCCAGATACCGAGACATGGAGAAAAACCAGACGAGCGGAATGTGACCGAACGGTCAGCCTCCGAGGAAACCCGGCCAACGAAACGCAAAAGGCGCGGAACGCGGACAATACAAAAGGTAATGAAAGAGAGAGCGGAGAGAACGATGACGCTTCGAGGGAAATCCGGGCCGGTTCTGGCTGCGGGCGCGCTGGCGGGTTCGCTGCTGACCGGGTGCGGCAGCAATAATCCGCAGCCGGTCAACATGGCCCCGCCGGTCGCCAACAACGGCGACTACCAGGCCAATGCGCCCCTGAACGGGCAGCAGGTGGGCGGGCAGGCGATGGCCCCGCCGGTCAATGGCGGGCAGGCGGGCGGCAATGTTTATGCCTGGCAGGACGTGCCGCGCGGTCAGCAAGTCCCGGTTCGCATGGCGCGCTTCGATCAAGGCGGCTATCAAATCTACGCCGAAAGCGGCGAAACCATCGTTGTGCCGTTCGTGAACCAGAACCTCTACGCAATGAAGTTCGGGCGCACGGGCGGCGGGACGCCCTTTTTCGTCAATGAAGGCGACGCCCCGGTTCTGTACCTGCCGCCGGGCGGCTATCTGGAAAACGCTTCGGCTCAGAACGCCCGCTGGTATCCGCTGCCCAACGATTACGTGTATAACCGTCCGGTCTATGTCGGTCTGGCTCCGACCTGGGCCGATTATCTCGGCATGGGCTGGTATCCCGGTATGATGGCCTACGGCGGGCTGTGGGGCTACAGTCCCTACGGGGCGGGTTTCAACTGGATGCCCGGCTTCTACGTCAACATCGGCGGTCGCCGCTTCAATAACTATGTCACGTACCGCTCGTACTACACGACCAATCGCGGCTATGCCCCCATGCGAACCGTTTACAACTACAGCGCGGCCCGGCAAAACAGCGGTCGGGGAAGCGGCGCGTTCCAGAGCGGGCGCTCGCGGGGCGTGTCGGCGTTCGGCGGCAGTTCGTTCGGAAGCGGCTCGGTTGGCGGACGCCGGAGCAGCGGTTCCTTTGGGGCGAGCGGCGCGTTCGGCGGTAATCGTTCCTACGGCTCCTACAACGGCGGACAATCCAACGCCGGAGCGTCCGGTTATAATGGCGGCGCGTTTGGCGGGCGGCGTCCGGCGGGCGGCGCGTTCGGCGC
>JBBRNU010000348.1:0-5380 GCA_038230115.1 Chthonomonadales bacterium
AATGCGAAGCCCGCCTGCGCGGGCTGCAATGCCAATGCGCCGGGGCGAGGTTCTTTCCCTGCCTGCAAAGAACAAACCTTACGCCTTCTCTCCCTTCTCCCATGCAGGGAGAAGGGCCGGGGATGAGGGTAGACCCAACAATTTTCCTCAATCCCAACGTTCTCGTTCCCCTCGCCTCGCCTAAGGAGAGGGGCCGTCAGCCAGGCGTGGGGCGGATGCAGACGGCGCTGGCGTCAGGCCGCTTCCGGTTTCGACAACTCGTCCAGCAGGCTGACATTACGGGCTTTGGCCTGAGCGGTCGCGTGCGGATCGCGGGCGAGGGCGCAGGTCAGGCGCTCGCCCTCCTGCGCTCCGGGCGGCAGCCAGGCGCGCGGCAAATGCCATTCATAAATCGGCCCCTCATTTTCGCTGCAAAGCAGCACGGCAACCTCGCCTTCAATACGGTCTAAGGTGACGGAAAATGCGCCCGGTTTGGCTCCAGTCATCTGTTTCTTCCTTGTTTTCTCGCGCAAGCGCGGCGGAATTTATGAAACACTGTGTGAATACACAGTTTAAGTCGCGTAATCATGCAGGGGTGAGGGGTATTTCCGGCAAAACAACATGTCCACTTGGCGCGTCAAAACTGCGACTTTCGCCGTGATGTTCCGTAAGCGATTCGGTTATAATTAAAGACAGAAGAAATTCCGGTCGCAGTTGTTGCGGTTGAGCATGGAAGCATTTCGCGACGACCTCCTGCGTAAAGGGCCGAGCCGCCTGGCAACGCTTCATCCGCCACTCTCACTGTTGTTTTACGCTCGAAAGGAACTGAAAGATGCTTCGCACCCAGACCCGCCGGAGCCGCAAAGGCTTCACGCTCGTCGAACTCCTCGTCGTCGTCCTGATCCTCGCCATTCTCATGGCCGTCGCCCTGCCGCTCTACCTGTCGGCCATCGCCAACTCGGAACTGCGAACGGCCCGCGCCAACATGCAGACCATCGCCAACGCCGAAACCGCGCAAAAATTGAAGAACAGCGATCACGCTTATGTCCCCATCGCTGCCGACGCTGACTGGACGAACCTGGATGACATCAAAACCCCGATCAAGGGACCGGGAACTCGCACCTACACCGTCACTACCAATACCACTGGCATTGCTATAGACGGCGTGAACTGCTTGAAGAACGAAAAAATTCCCGACAAGGGCATCGGCGTATCGTCCAACATCGCTACGGATGGTTGCTTTGTCCCCGGCGTCAGCACGGACTGACCTGAACTTCCGACGAAATTCATTTTCGTTCTTGCGCCGCCCCTGGCTTCCGGGGCGGCGTTTTTGGCGTTTGGCTTGTCAGCGACCCAACCTAACCCCCCCGGCCCCCTTCCCCGGTGGGGAAGGGGGTGACTGAACAGGAAATTTGCGGGTTGAGCGTGATGTTTGCGGCGCTTTTGATCCCGTCGGCTTCGTTTCGGTGAGGGACGCAACGTTTTTGTTTCGCACGCCCCCTTCCCCGGTGGGGAAGGGGGCCGGGGGGTTAGGTGAATTGTCCGCTTACGGTCAGGGGACAGGCGGCTTACCCCAGGGCGCGGATGTACAGGTTGCCGGGCAGACGGCGGGCGAGACCGGCAAGTTCCAGAAGGGTCATCTCGACGCCAGCCTGGACGGCCGGAACGTCGGCGGCGCGGGTCAGAACGTCAATATGCTGCGGCGTCAGGGTCAGGCAGGCGAAGAGTTTTGCGCCACTAGCAGAAAGCGCGGGCAGGATAGGGCGCGGGGCGGACGGCGCGGCCTGGGGCGCGTCGGAACCCGCGCCTTCGCTTTGGCGGGCGTAGGATAGGTCGGAATTAGAGATTTCGTTCAAATCAAAGGCGACCTGACGGGGCGGCGCGGGACGGGCGGGCAGGAGGGTCAGGTTCAGGGCGCGCAGAACGTCGTCGGTTTCCAGGATCGGCGTCGCTCCCTCGCGCAGCAGGGCGTTGGAGCCGACGCTGGACGGGCGGTCAATATTTCCCGGCACGACCATCACCGTGCGGCCCTGCTCGACGGCGAAACGGGCGGTAATCAGCGCGCCGCTCTGCTGCGGAGCCTCGACGATAATCGTTCCCTGCGTCAGCGCGCTGATGAGCCGGTTTCGTAGCGGAAAGCGCCACGCTTCCGGCTGCGCGCCCAGCGGATACTCGCTGATAAGCGCGCCGGAAGCGACGATGGCCTCGAAAAGCGCGCGGTTCTCGCGGGGATAATCCACGTCCAGGCCGCAGCCCAGGATCGCGATTGTGCGCCCGTTCGCGGCCAGCGCGCCCCGGTGCGCGGCGGTGTCAATGCCGACCGCGCCGCCGCTGACGATGGTCAGGCCATGTCCGGCCAACTCGCGCGCCAATCGCTCCGAGGTCGCGCGTCCGTAGGGCGTGGCGTGGCGCGACCCCACGACGCCAACCGCGAAACGATCCCGCTCCAGCAGCCCGCCGCGCACGAAAAGCAGGGGCGGCGGGTCGGGCATTTCTTCCAGGGCGGGCGGGTAATCGGCCTGCCCGCGCCGAACCACGCGGACGCCCTGCCGCTCGACCCATGCCCACTGCCGGTCGCTCACCTGCAGCGCCGGGTCGCGCAGGCGCACGGCGTGCCGGGCCTGAAAGCCGGGAACCATGTCCAGCCGGGCGTCGCTGGCGTCGAAAATCGCGTCCGGGTCGTTCTCGAAGGCCGCTAAGAGCGCTCCGGTAAGCCGGGCCGAAAACTGCGCGTTCGCCAGACGCATCCAGGCGCGCAGGGCCGTTTCGGAAAGCGCGTCGGACGGCGGGAGCGACGGTTCCGGGACTTCGGCGATCCGGTCGGCCTGCATAAGGGGGGGCGGCATGGTCATGGCGTTTTGAATTCCGTCGAAACGATGTTTCTGGATGGTAAGCGGGAACCTCGCCTCCGCCAAATTCTTTTGAAACTTCGCGCAGGGCTGGCTCGCGTCAAGGAGATTGGCAAAGGTTAGCAGGCGAACATCAAAAAGTATGACATAAAACGCCCCTCTTCCGATACCACGAGCGATACCGAAAGAGGGGCTTCGAGGAAACGGAAGCGGCAGATTAGCCGCCTTTGGTCGGCCCGTTTTTGCTGCCGCCGCCCGCGCCGCCTGCCGGAACCGTGCCGCGCCGCGCGCGACGGGGCAGGGTGTCGTCGGTCGAGAACGTCCAGGATTTGGTGGCCTTGTTGCCCATCCAATCCTTCACTGAGATTGTAATCGTGTGGTGACCGTCGGCCAGCGTCGCCGCGCTGCCGCCCTCGCCTTCGAGCGTAGAATAATCAATCGCGCCGTCGTTGGGATCGAACACGAACCCGGCCTTGGTGGAAAGGACGTTTTCCAGCGCGCGGCGGGGCAGTTTTACGTCATCGAGCGAGAGGACGAGCGAGTCCAGGTTCAGGCCGGAGCCTTCGTCCATGATCTGCGCGCTGATGCGAAACGGCGGGCGACCGTTGATGTAATCGCCCGGCGTCGGTTCCCGCACAAGGATTGTGGGCGGCAGCGAATCGGGCGCGTCGTGCCGAAAGGCGGTCAGCGAACCATCGTCGCTAAGAACGTAAAGCGCGTTGTTGGCGACGACGGGCTGGGCGGCGACCGTCGCGCTGGTCGGAATGGCGTTGGCGTTGACCCCGCTGGGCTGCACGACATAAGTCCATTTCAGCGCGCCGGTCGCGGTATCGAAAGCGTAAATGCCGCCCTGTCCGGTTCCCACGATGAGGGCGTCGCCCGCGACAATCGGCTGCGTGAAGGCTTCATAATCCACGTGCGGAACCTGCCGCCAGCGGAATCGGCCCCGCGTGTCCACAGAATAGATGCTGCGGTCGGCGGTAATGACATAGACGTTGCCGTCGGCGTCGAAAGCGGGCGGAGCGGTCGTATCGCGCGGCAGGGTGATTAGCCAGCGCCGCGCGCCGTTGCTCGTGCGAAAACAGGAAAGCGTGCTGCTGGAAGCCAGATAAAGAGACTCGCCGTTGACGACCGGCTTGGCGTTGGGAACGGCGAAGTCGAGGCGTTGCGCCCATTTTTGCACCGCAGTCGCCAGGTCTACGGCGTGCAGCACCTGGTTGGTGGTGACGTAAAACATCAGGCCGTCGCCGACGCCATAGTCCGCGCCCAGGTCTCCGATTTCCAGCCCTTCGCGGCGGGTTCCGCCGCGCGTGTCGCGGTTCCAGGCGCTTTGCGCGGCCTTGCCGGTCGCGGTATCAACGGCGTAGAATCGCCCGTTGCCCGCGCTGAAATAAACCGTGTTGTCCAGAACGACGGGCGACGTATTGACGCCGTTATTGAGGGTATAATGCCATTTTTGCTTGCCGTCGGTCGTGCTGAGGGCGTACAGGCCGTCGCCCGCCCCGAAATACAGCGCGCCATTGCTGACGGCGGGCGTGGTTTGCACGACGGTTCCCAGATTGGCTTCGGAAGGATAGCGCCATTTTAATCCGCCGGTCTGCAAATCCACCGCATAAATCCGGGCGCCGGACGCGAAATACGCGGTATCTTCGGCGATGACGGGCATGGCCGGGTTGTTGGGAAACGGGTTGCCGGTGTATTTCCACTCGACGGCGAGGGGCAGGGTCAATTTCGTGTCGGCCCGTCGTGTCAGGCCCGCCCGCGCGGGGTCGGCGGAACGACCGGGGTTAGCAGGATTGGCCGGATCGCCGGGCGCGTTCGGCCCCCGATCCACTTTGCCGTTTCGGACGGCGACCAACCCGCCAGGCGCGAAGGTCAGGTTGCCGCCCTCGACGCCAGGCGCGGTCCGCTGCGGCTTTACGGTCTGTTCGCCGTCTTCAGTTTGAGCCAGCGCGGGGCGGACGCCCAGGGTCAGCAGGCCCAGCGCGCAGGCGGCAAAAGAACCGGCGGCGCGGCCAAGCGTGGGCGTTCTGCGCCGGAAACGAAATCGCGTCATCATGAAATCTCCTGCTTGATCGAGAACGGTGGAATTTCGAAAAGTCGAAAAGAACGAGTTATTCGGAACGCGCCTCTGGTAATCGGATAATCGGAGTCGGGCGCGGCAAAGCGCAGCGTGTTTCGCTAATTCCTCTGTATTATAAAGGACGACTCGCGCGCTGTCAAGCGTTCAGGGCAGGCGGGCATTGCCCCCGGCGGTTAATTTCCCTGGCAATGCAAGAAAACGGGCAGGAGTCCGCGTTTGTAAGACGAAATTACGAGCGCAGACGTTACGGGTTCGCGTGTCTCGACGGGCGGGCGAAGCGCTGCGCGACTTTTCAAGAGCCAAGAGAAGATTTAGCCGCAAAAAAGCGCCCCGGCGCAAAACTTTTGTTCTGTCTGTGGAAAGGGAAGGGCGCGCGATGTTGGATCAATCCCAAATACAGTTTTTTCACGAGAATGGGTTCCTTCCTGCCGTGCGCGTGATGGAAGCGAACGGGGCGGACGCGCTGCGG
>JBBRNU010000349.1:0-5377 GCA_038230115.1 Chthonomonadales bacterium
CGGTTGAGAAGCAGCAGAGGCAGCGCGCTGAGTCCGACGCGGAGCAGCGCGCCGCGCGTCAGTCGGGAAGAAAATGAGAGCGACGCGGATGGGGAAGAGACGGAAAAGGGCAGGCGCGGCTCATTCACGGTGGCAGCCGGGGCTTCGGAGGCGTCCGGCGAAACAGGCGAGGCGGGCGGAATGAACGGGATGAGTGAGCGTGAATCAGATGGGTCGAACGCGGCGAACCGGGTGTTGTCCCGCGTCGGGGGCTGGCGATCAGGCATGACGTTCCTCCATACGTCCCAAATGAGGGGGACGCATTGCGCGCGAAACGGCGGCAGGGTGAGATTGCAGCGGCAGGAGACAGGCGGCAGGTGGGCTGCAAAAAGGGTGGAAACGGGCGGAATGAGCGGGTAGTAGGCCGGGCCGCGCCCGGTACACGCGGCGCGACATGGATAAAGACGCGCCGCCCCTTGATTGGCGTTCGGCGTGTTTTAATTTTTTTGCGCTTGCTGCGGACGGTTCGCCTCCCGCTTGGCTGGCGGCCCTTTCCATAGACAAGGGAATGAGAGCGTTAGGGTTGGCGGGAACTATTAGGTCTACCCTCATCCCCGGCCCTTCTCCCTGCATTGGAGAAGGGAGCGAAGGCCGTAGCTAGCGCTGTTACATAAAACGGGCGAGAAGGCGTAAGGTTTGCTCTTTGCAGGCAGCAAAGAACCTTGCCCCGGCGCGTCGGCATTGTGCATTTAGCCCGCGCAGGCGGGCTTTGCATTTCAGAACGGGCATTCATGCCCGGACGACGAGCCTTTCAGGACAGGCATTTTAGCCCGCGCAGGCGGGCTAGCGTTTCAGAACGGGGATTTATTCCCGTTCTGCCCGTTCGTCAGGCAAGCAGGCATCAAAGGAAGACGCGACACGACATGGCAGAATTATCTCCGTCCGGCCCCCGATTTGACCCGATACAGGTAGAGGTGTGGCGGCATCTGCTGGCCTCGATTGCCGAGGAGATGGGAGCGACGCTGGAACGCACCGCCTACTCGCCCAACATCAAAGACCGGCTCGACCACTCCTGCGCCCTGTTCGACGCGCAGGGGCGGCTTCTGGCGCAGGCGGCGCACATTCCCGTGCATCTGGGCGCGATGCCCCTGATGCTGGCGACGCTGCGGCGCGCGATCCGCTGGCGACCCGGCCTGATGATCCTGTGCAACGACCCGCGCAACGGCGGCACGCACCTGCCGGACTTAACGCTCGTCGCGCCGGTGTACGTCCCGGATTCGCGCATCCGGCTCGGTTTCGTCGCCAGCCGCGCGCATCATGCCGACATTGGCGGCCTATCGCCCGGTTCGCTCCCGCTTTCGACCGAAGTCTTTCACGAAGGGCTGATCGTGCCGCCGGTCGCGCTCGTCGAGGGCGGGCGGGTTCGCGAGGAAATCGTGGCCCTGGTATGCGCCAATTCGCGCACGCCCGACGAGCGGCGCGGCGATCTGGCCGCGCAAGTCGCCGCCAACGAGACGGGCATTCGGCGCTTCCAAGCCCTCGTGGAACGCTGCGGGCGCGCGGAATTTCGGCTGCGAACCGGGGAAAACATCGCCTACGCCGCGCATTCGGCGCGCCGCGCTTTGCAAACGCTGACGCCCGGCGTGTATCGCGCGACCGACGTTCTGGATGACGACGGGGCCGGGCAGACCGACCTTCCCATCACGGTCGTGATTACGATTACGTCGGCAGGACAGGCGACTTTCGACTTCACCGGCAGCGCGCCGCAAACAACAGGTTCGCTCAACGCGACCGAGGCGATCACGCGCGCGGCCTGCTATTATGTGGTTCGCTGCCTCGTGGAAGAGGAAATCCCGACCAACGCCGGGTGTTTCGCCCCGGTGGTCGTGATTGCGCCGGAGGGGACTATTGTCAACGCCCGTTTTCCGGCGGCGGTGGCGGGCGGCAACGTGGAAACGTCACAGCGGATCGTGGACGCGATCCTGCGCGCTCTGGCTCCCGCCGCGCCCGACCGCCTTCCCGCCGCCAGTCAGGGAACGATGAACAATCTGACGATGGGCGGCTACGACCCGGTTCGGCAGCGTCCGTTCGCCTACTACGAAACCATCGCAGGCGGCGCGGGCGCGTCTCCTATTCTCGCGGGCGCGTCGGGTATCCAAACCCACATGACCAACACCCGCAACACACCCGTAGAAACGCTCGAATCGCATTATCCGCTGCGTGTGCTGGAATACGCGCTCGCTGACGGCACGGGCGGCGCAGGCTTGCATTCCGGCGGCGACGGGTTGATACGGCGGCTGGAACTGCTGGCCCCGGCGCAAATTTCCCTGCTGACGGAGCGGCGCGTCCACCCGCCTTTCGGCGCGAACGAGGGTTCGCCAGGCGCGCTAGGCGTCAATTCGCTTGCGGAGCCGGGGCAAATGGAAACGTCCCTGCCCGGCAAATGGAGCCGGGTCTGCCCGACGGGAACCGTTCTCACGATCCGGACGCCGGGCGGGGGCGGCTGGGGCCGGGCGGCGAAAAGTTCGGCAAAAATCGCCCCGGCCTCTTGACAGGCTCGGCAGGCGTCGGCTATAATGACAGTCAATTCCGCAAGGAAAACCGTTTTGCTGACTTTTGAGGCCTTACCAATGACGTTTGTATCGGAACCAGCCGAAATCAGCCTTGTCAACCGTCGTCGCCGCGAGCGTATCGGGAATTAGCCCGCGCCTCGCGTCGCTTGACGCTGATCGTATCACGAGTCGCGGGCCGTCCTGAACCGAAGGAGGCTTGCGGCTATTTTATTTTGTCCGCTTCCAAGCCGCCCGGTTCGCGTCAACCGCGCGGCTTTTTGCGTCAAGGATTATAACTCCTGGCGGGGGTTTACCCTACCAAGTGTCGAAAGTTCGCGCATGGCGACGGGCGGCGACGAAATGAATTTCTTCGCTCGGCAACCTGCGGCTGTGTGTCCTTGGGACAGGGCAGTCAGCAAAGACTTCCTCGCTGTTGGCATCGTGTCCGAAGGACACACGGCAGAACGCCACCAGCGAAGAAATTCATTTCGTCGCTACTCGTCGCGGCCTGATACGCCACTTTCGACAGGTGTGGAGTTTTAACCCCTCGGCTCCCAACCGCGAGTATCTGAGAGTTCAAATTAAGGAATCGAAGTCATGCTAAAGGTTGGAATCGTGGGCGCGTCGGGGTATGGCGGCGGCGAACTGCTCCGACTGCTCCTGCGACATCCGGGCGTGTCGCTGCAACTGGCCGTTTCGAAAACCTATGCCGGGCAGCCGGTTAGCGCGGCGTTTCCGGGCTTGACGGGAACCACGCCCCTGCGCTTTTCGTCCTATGGCGACGGCATCGAGGCCGCGCAGTGTGACGTAGTTTTGCTCGCGCAGGAGAACGGCAAGGCGATGCTGACCGCGCCGCACCTGCTTGACGCGGGCTGCAAAGTCGTGGATTTGTCCGCTGATTTTCGGTTTCGCGACCCGCGCCAGTACGAGGCCATTTACAAAACGCCGCATGTCGGGGGGAAGTGGAACGACCGGGCGGTTTATGGCCTGCCCGAACTGTACCGGGATACGATTCGGAGCGCGCAGCTAGTCGGCAATCCGGGCTGCTACGCGACGGCGGGCATACTATCGCTCGCGCCCCTGCTGTCGGGCAGGCTGGTCGCGCCGGACAGCCTGATTGTGGACGGCAAGTCGGGCGTTTCGGGCGCGGGCCGGGCGAAGTTCGGGCCAGACACCCATTTTTCCGAAATCAATGAAAGCGTGTCCGCCTATAAAATCGCCGGAACGCATCGCCACACGCCGGAAATGGAACAAGCCCTCGCCGACCTCGCCGGACAGCCCATCGCGCTGACCTTCACGCCGCATCTCATTCCAATGACGCGCGGCATTCTGGCGACGTGCTACGCCCGGCTGGTCGCGCCCATTTCGACCACCGACCTGATCGCCCGCTACGAAGAATTTTATCACGACGCGCCGTTCGTTTCGATCCTCTCAGACGGCCTGCCCGCCACCAAGCACACTCTGGGCGGCAACCGCTGTCTCATCGGGCTGGCCGTAGACCCGCGAACGCAGCGCGTGACCGTTGTCGCCGCCCTCGACAATCTCGTCAAGGGCGCGGCGGGGCAGGCGCTTCAAAACATGAACTTGATGTGCGGCCTGCCGGAAACGGCGGGTCTGGAAGCCGGAGGAATTTGGCCGTGAGCGTGGAAACAGCGGAAACGACAGCAGCCAGGGAAGCGCGGACAAGAGAAACTCAGATCGAAGCGCAAATCAACGACGTGCAGGCGGTTTCCAGTTTTGATAATGTCGAAGCCGCCGCGCCAATGCCCCTGCCCTTTGTTCTGCGCGCCTATCGTCCGGCGGATTATCCTGCCGTTCACGCTCTGTGGCGCGCGGCGGGTCTTCGCCCCCATATCGAAGCGCAAATCGCCCTGCTGCTGTCGAGCGGCGGACAGGTTCTGGTCGCCGAAGCGAAAAACACGCGGGGAGAAACGGAAATCGCCGGGGCCGTCCTCTGGTCGCACAATGGCTGTAACGCCTTTTTGAACCGTATGGCGGTCGGGGACGAATTTCGGCGGCGCGGCATCGCTTCCGCCCTCCTGCGGCAGGTCGAAAACGAAGCCCGGTCGCTCGGTCTGGAAGGATTGCGGCTCTGGATGTTCCACGACAACGCTTCGGCGGGCGCGCTGTACGGCGGGGCGGGCTGGCATTCGTTCCCCAACGTGGAATGCTGGGGCAAGCGGCTCGATCCGATAGCCGTTGCAGGAGCGGAAGGCGCGGAACCCGCCCGGCCCGCCTCCAACTTACCCGTACCCGATCCGTCAGGAAATGGCGAATGATTACGGACTGGCGGGAAATCGCGGCGGGCGTCACGCACCCCGAAGGCTTTGTCGCGTCGGGCGTCCGGTGCGGGCTGAAAACGGAAGGCGCGGATTTCGCCCTGCTCGTCAGCGATAGCGAGGCGACGGTCGCGGGAGTCTTCACGACCAATGTCGTGCAGGCTCCCTGTGTGCATTATTCGCGCCGCGTCGTGAAAAACGGCGTCGCCCGCGCCGTCGTCATCAACGCGGGCAACGCCAACGCCTGCAATGGCGAACCGGGCGATGAAGACAACCGCACGCTCGCGGATTGGGTAAGCCGGGGCATCAGCGCCGCGCCGGAGCGTGTTCTGACTGCCTCGACCGGCATCATCGGGCATCGCCTGCCGATGGAAAAACTGCGCGCCGGGGTTGATCTGGCGCTGGACGCGCTCGACCGCGACCCGGCCAATGACGCGGCTATTTCACGGGCCATCATGACGACCGATACCTACCCCAAGATGCGCGCCGTCGAAGCCGACTCGGATTTGTGGACGGCCCCGATTCGTTTTGGCGGCATATGCAAGGGGTCGGGCATGATCGCGCCCA
>JBBRNU010000350.1:0-5376 GCA_038230115.1 Chthonomonadales bacterium
CTTCCGCCGCCGCCCGCAGCAAAACACGCACTTCGGCTTCCAGCGAACGCGCGTTGCGCGCGGCGCGGGCCTTGAGTTTCTCATAAACGGCGAGTTCGATGTCGCGAACCAAAACTTGGGGCATGGGCTTCCTTTCTATTCAAAAATGATAACATTGTGCTAGCATAAGGCAATTCTTTTGTCAAGAGGCCAAGCCTTTGACCATCTCGAACATGCGGTGGGCGGCGGGATGATCTACCCGATGCGGCCCTGCGCGGCGTGGAGGGTGTTGCGGAGGAGCATGGCGATGGTCATGGGGCCGACGCCGCCCGGAACCGGCGTGAGATAACTGGCGACCCGCGAAGCCGTCGCGAATTCCACATCGCCCACGTCGCCCGCCCGCCCTGGAACCCGATTGTACCCGGCGTCAATGACGACCGCGCCGGGCTTGATCATGGCGCCGGTAATCAGTTCGGCCCGTCCGACGGCGGCGACGAGAATATCGGCCTGCCGCGTGACCGCGCCCAATTCCGGCGTGCGGGAGTGCGCGATCGTCACGGTCGCGTTGCGATTGAGAAGCATCATGGCGACCGGCTTGCCCAAAATGATGCTGCGCCCCACGACGACCGCCGTTTTGCCTTCGATGGGCAGCGCGTACCGATCCAGCAGCTCGATGATACCCGCCGGGGTGCAGGACGGAAACGCCGGTTCGGTATTGATCAGCCCGCCGAGCGAGCTGCGGCTGATGCCGTCAATGTCTTTGCCGGGCGACACTTTGTCCAGAACCGCCGGTTCGTGCAGATGTTTGGGCAGGGGGTGCTGCACCAAAATGCCGGTCACGTTGGGGTCGGCGTTCAGGCGTTCCACGAGGGCTTCAGCGTCGGCCTGCGTCGCGTCCTCGCCCAGCCGATGCACGGACGAGGCCATGCCGACCCACCCGCACGCCTTTTCTTTCATCGCGACGTAGGTTTCCGAGGCCGGGTTCGCGCCGATCAGCACGGCGGCGAGATGGGGCGTCAGGCCAAGTTCGGCGCGCCCCGTTTTGACCCCGGCGGCGATTTCCGCGCGCAGGACGCGGGCGGTCGTCACGCCATCGAGGGGAATGGCAAGCCCGGTCGGGTTTTCCGCCCGGCGCGCGTCGGTCGGCGCAACCGCTTCGATTTCACTCATGCCCTCGGTTTCTCCCTGAATCCGCTCGTCATGACGCGCTAATTTCGTTCGCTTCCCTTCCCCGCCGGAGGAGCGACCCTAACCCCCGACCCCTTCTCCACCGGGGAAGGGGAGCGAAACAGGCGCGTCTTCTTCTTCCAGGTCGGCGTCGGGCAGGTCAATGGCGTCGTCGCTGTCGCCGTCCGTGACTGCCAGCGCGTCCGCATCAGAAATCGGCGCGGTCACTTTGTCGCCGACGCGCCCGGCGAGCGCGCCCAGCACGCCGTTGACGAAACGCCCCGATTCTTCCGTGCTGTACTTCTTGGCAAGCTCGACTGCCTCGTTGATGGAGGCCGCTGTCGGAACGTTGGGCAGAAACAGTAGCTCGAACGCCGCCAGCCGGAGAATGTTGCGATCCACCGCCGCCTGCCGATCCACGCGCCAGCCCGACGAAAGCGCGGCGACAGCGGCGTCAATTTCTTTTTGCTGCGTCTGGGCGCCGGAAACCAGACGGTAGGTGAAGGCCGCCGTCCGCATCCATTCGCCGATCTGCTTTTCGACCATGCCGCTGACCTTGCGCCAGTAATCGGCCTGCTCGCGCAGAAAGACGGTCTGCCGATTTTCGAGCCACGCGCGGGCGTCTTCAGCAATGCCAGAGGGACTTTCCGCCGCGCACTCGTGCAGAAACGCCAGACCGCGTTCCCACAGCAGAGTTTCCAGCGCATGAGGAAGGTCGCGCCGCGCGCCAGTCGCAAAGCGGCTCAGGCGTTCCGTCTCTTCCGGCGACATTCCGGTCGTCAGCGCTTCCCGTTCCGGGGGAACCGGCGGCAGCGTGCGAACCGGGACGGCGCGAACCTGCAAAGCCAGACCGCGCAGTTCTTTTTCCTGCCGCCCCAGCCGAACGCGCGTCAGGGATTCGCGGATGGCAGCCGGAGGCTGGGCCTTGAAAACGTTCAGGAGGGTTTGTTCCTGCCAGACGGGGGCTTCGGCAAAGAGTCGGCCCGCTGCGTTCTGCAGGGCGCGCTCGAACGGCGGGCGCAGGCCGGGGAGGGTGTCGGCGAGCGCCTGCGTCAGCAGTTCCAGGCTGATTTCTTCCGCTAAGGAGCCGCTGGCCGTGCGCGAGCCGCGCTGCACGAACTCGCGCCGCAGCCGCTCCAGCGACGTGTCCAGCGTGTCCGGGGCCGCCGTTCGGTTGACGTCCATCTGGTAGAGTATTTTGAGCGCCCATTCGCGGGCGAGACGGCGGGAGCTAATGACCACGCGGCGCGTCTCCTTCTTTCGCTTTCGGGTATACTTTCGGTGTCGGCATTTTGTTCTCGCCCATCGTTATTGACTGTACCGCGTGGCGCGCGCCGAACCCTGCCGCGCGCTTACTTACGGAATTTTGCATCCGGTTACGGAATTTTCGCCCATGACTCAGACAACCGCGCCGCCCCCAACTGCGCCCATTCCCGCCCTCGCCATTCTCGGCCTGCCGGTTCACGCCCTCGACATGACGGCGGCGCTGGACGCGATGGACGGGTTTGTACGAACGGGAACGCCCCATCACATCGTGACCGCCGACGCCTCGATGCTGGTTATGGCGCAGGATGACGCCGAGCTGCGCGCCATCATCGCGCAGGCCGACCTCGTAACCCCCGACAGCGTCGGCGTCTTGTGGGCGGCGAAGCGATTGGGTCACGCCCTGCCGGAGCGCGTTTCGGGCGTGGAAATCGTGGAACAGCTGTGCGCGCGGTCGGCCAGCAAAAACTACCGCCTGTATTTCTTTGGGGCGAGCGCGGGCATTGCGGAGCAGGCCGCCGCGCGAATGCAGGCCAAATATCCGGGCGCGCACATCGTCGGGACGCGCAGCGGGTTTTTTACCGACGGCGACGTTCCCGCGATTGTGGCCGACATCCGCGCCAGCCGCGCCGACGTCGTTTGCGTCGCCCTGGGCATCCCAAAACAGGAAAAATGGATTGCCGCCCACAAATACGAATTGGGCGCGTCGGTTCTTATCGGCGTCGGCGGCACGCTCGACGTGCTTTCCGGCAATACGCGCCGCGCGCCCCGCCTCTTTCAAGCCGCCCGTCTGGAATGGCTCTGGCGCGTCCTCACGAACCCCCGCAAACTCAGCAAAGTGAAGCTGCTTCCCCGCTTCGTTCGCCTGGTGCGCCAGAACCCCTCTTTCTGACAGGCATCGCGGTAATGAAAACCGCGCCGCAAACATGGGCGTTCGGCAGGTCATGTTTAGCCAGCAGTTCACGCTGCATAAAATCTCCGAAACGTAAAAATTTGCAATCGTCGCCTGCGGTCTGACGCAGCGGAAAATCTGTCGCGGCAAAGCGACTCATGCCGCAAAGTCAAAAACCGGAGTTTGTACGATACGTATTGGCTTGGCCTTGCTCCATGCCATTCGCTGCAAACACGCTACCGTTTCCGGCGCAAACAACTGCTCGCCCGTTTCTACGCAGACACGCACCGGCACATTTTCAATCAGGTAAAACGCGCCGTCCGCTTCCAGCGCGTAGGTAATGGTTTGCTCCACAAAGGTTTCGGAGGCAACCTGTGTTTGCATCGTTGCAATTTTCTTCCTTGCGCCGTTCCAAGCAGGGTTGGGTTATGATGCAGAATTCGGCGGCGTTCACATACGCTCGATTATAACAGCGCCGCCGTCTACATCTTCGACGGTAATCCGATAGCCCGCCATCAAACGCATCCCAACCAACGGAATCGGTATCGGCGGCTTCCACAAGAAGCGAATGCGGCTGTTCATCCCACAAAACAGCGCCAGTATAAATGTCGCATTCTTCTTCCGCGCCACTAGCAAGGATTGCGCTGCCACGAGTCTGCCAAACCAAGCCAAGATTGAGAATAACGCTGGTTGGCAGCGTCAGGGAACCATTGAAGCCAGTATCCACAATCGCATCGAATGCAAAAGGTTGCCCGTTAGAATCAAAGATGGAAAGACGAATCATGGCCTCTCGACTGGCGTTGACAGTTCCCTTAATCAACTTTGCTCCACGACTTGACGCGGCCCGCCAATGCGATAGGTGGCGCGATGGCCCACGCGCGCCAGCCACATCTGCGCGTCTGGCGCACGGTCTGCCAGACGCTGGGTAGCTATAAAATCGTCGGCGTCCATTTCCCACGCGCCCGTTTCAATGTCAATGGCGACAAATTTGCCCGTGTGATCGGCTTCGACGTGCGAACGAATGTCGCGCTCGTAAATTTCTTTGCCGCGTCGCGCGAATTCCTCTTTACTGTAGCGTGGTTGGCGTACCGGCATAATGCTGCCTCCTCGTTCAATGGGGCGCGAACGTCCGCGCCTTTCTCATCTCATTATACATCGGAACCGCCGTCCCGCGCCGCCCGCTTCCGACGGGCGCTAAGAAAACCTCACGCCGGACTCCCTGCCCGCTTCTCTGAGCGTCAGGCCGGTTTCGTGATGACTTCCAATCCGTGCAGGTAAGGGCGCAGGACAGAGGGAACCGTGACGCTGCCATCGGCGTTCTGGTAGTTCTCCAGAATGGCGATCAGGACGCGCGGCAGAGCTAGCCCCGACCCGTTCAACGTATGCACGAATTCGGGCTTGGCCTGCGCCTCCGGGCGGTAACGCAGGTTCGCGCGCCGGGCCTGAAAATCGCGAAAGTTGGAACACGACGAGACTTCGAGCCACTCCCCGCCGTCTTCCCCCTTGCTCGCGGGCGCGTACATTTCCAGGTCATACGTGATCGCCGACGAGAACGTTTTGTCGCCCGTACAGACCAGGACGACGCGGTACGGAATCTCAAGCAGGCGGCAAATGTCCTCGGCATTGTCCAGGAGCGCGTCCAATTCCGCATCCGAATGCTCCGGCGCGCACAATTTTACCATCTCCACTTTATCGAATTGATGGCCGCGCTTGATGCCCCGCACGTCGCGCCCCGCCGACATCTTCTCGCGGCGGAAGCAGGGCGTGTACGCGACATAATGCAGCGGCAGGCGCGTCGCGGGCAGCAGCTCGTCGCGGTGCAGGTTCGTGACCGGAACTTCCGCAGTGGGAACCAGCCAGAAATCATCCTCCACGTCATGATATAAGTTCTCAGCGAACTTGGGCAGGTTGCCGGTTCCGTACAAACATTCCTGCTTCACGACGAACGGCGGATAAATTTCGGTGTACCCATGCCGGCGAATATGCACGTCCAGCATGAAGGTAATCAGGGCGCGCTGCAAAGCCGCGCCCGCGCCTTTCAGAACGTAAAAGCGCGACCCGCTCAATTTAATGCC
>JBBRNU010000351.1:0-5372 GCA_038230115.1 Chthonomonadales bacterium
TGCATGAGGAAGAGACGGGAACCGTAACGGCCCTGCGGCTTTCGATGTCGCCCGGCGCGGTCTTCGCCGGCAAGCTGGCATTCAACTTCGTCACGCTCGCGACGGTCGCCCTTCTCGTCACACCCGTTTATATTTTGATTACGGGAATGCCGCTCGGCCCGCCGCTCGTATTCCTTATTGTGATGACAAGCGGCTGCGTCGGATTGGCGGGCGCGGCCACGATTACGGCGGCCCTCGCAGCCAAAGCGCACGCGACCGGGGCATTATACGGCGCAATCGGCCTGCCGCTCCTGGTCGTATTTTTGATGCTGCTGCTGAATGCCGCCAACACGCTTTTCACCCGCGACGCGCCCCTGATTCGGATCGTGCGCGACGTGGGCGGGCTGCTGAGTTACGGCGTGGCTCTGATCGCCGTTTCCGCCTGCGTTTTCGCATTCGTCTGGGAAGAATAACTCACGATGGCAGCCACACAACAACGCCCCAACGCCGCCGCAAGAAACGCCGACAGCCGCGCCCAAACCGCCGCAACCGTCGCCTGGTGGAAATGGGCCTGCGGGCTGACGATGGCGTATGTCTGCTATGGCGCGTTCTACATCGCGAAAGGCGCGAAGGGCTTTTCGGGGGGCAGCGGCGACACGGCGCGCATCGTTTTCTTTCACGTGCCGGTCGCGATTCTCTCTTACGTGGCCTATGTCGTCGCGACGGTTCACGCCGTGCGCTACCTTTCCCGATCTCGGCGCGGGTCAGGGGAGGCCTCGCTTTACGAACAGGACCGCGAACGCGGGAAATTCAAGGGCTATCTATCTCGGCAAGCGTCAGGGGAGGCTCCGCTCGACACGGACGCGAAGTCGGCGATTGCGATGGAACTAGGGTTTCTGTTCTGCATTCTGGCGACGGCGACCGGCAGCGTGTTTTCGGGCGCGCAGTGGAATAGTTTCTGGAACTGGGACCCGCGCCAGACCTCGATTGTCGTGATGCTGCTGCTGTACGCCTCGTATCTGACCCTGCGCGGCGCGGTCGCCAGCCAGCCGGAAAAACGGGCGCGCTTATCGGCGGTGTACACGTTTGTGGCTCTGGTTCCCGCCACGTTCCTGATCTGGGTCGTGCCGCGCATTCCCGCCCTGCAAAGCCTGCACCCGGTCAATGTCGTCGCAAACTCGTCCGGCACGAGCTGGGATTACAAAGCCGTTTTGTACCCGTCGTTTCTGGCCTTCTCGTTTCTGTTCGCCTGGCTGTTCCAGCTGCGCTACCGCCTGTACAAACTCGCGTCGCGCCGGGAAAATTCGCGCGCTTAATTTATTGTTGCAGTAGAGCAAGGAAATTTGAGGAGGGTTTTCCATGCCGCACGCGCGTATCCCAAGCGAGGAAATTAGTCGGCGGGGCCGGGAATGGTACGTCAGTTCCATTCAGCCGATTGTCGAAACCCCAGAAAACATTGGCAAGCAGATCGTCATTGACGTCGAGACGGGCGAATACGATGTAGACGCGGACGGGTTGGCGGCAAATCTTCGAATGCTGGCGAGGCGCCCTGACGCCGCGCTTTACGGCCTGCGTATCGGCTATGACGCGGTTTACGCGATTGGCGGTATGCTGAAGCGAACGACAGCGTGATAAGCCGACACGTTTTTGCACATCATGCGCTGCTTAAAGTCCATTTCCGCTTAGTCGGTCAGCCCGATGTCGTTATCGAATACGTTATAGATACCGGCTTCATCGGCTTCCTTACGCTGCCAATAGCAGACGTGCAAATTTTGAATTTGCCTTTCCTTCGTGAGATGCCCGCTAAGTTAGCGGACGGAAGCGCCATTGATATTGATGTTCATGCCGCCGTGATTTTGTGGGACGGCGTGGAACGAAGCGTTGAGGTCTTGGCGATGGGCGACCGACCGCTTTTAGGCGCGCAATTGCTGGACGGGCATGAATTAAACGTGCAGTTCGCTGATGGCGGCACGGTTTCGATAACAGATTTATAAAATGGGCGGCGGGCGAGGATTTCAAGGCATGGACAAACTTTTTTACGTGATGGCCGTTACGCTGATTACGTGGGCGGGCATTTTTGGCTATCTGCTGCTGGTGGATCGGTCGCTGCGCCGCCTGGAGCGCGACGCCAGAGAACAGGACGAACTGTGAAACAAGCAACCCTTCTCGCGTTTCTCATCATCGGCGTCGCGGTCGGCTTCACGATGTGGGCCTTCAGCAGCGCGATGACGCCCTATGTCAATATCGCAGCCGCCCGCGCCAGCGCCACGCCCGTCCAGGTGCGCGGCAAAATCCTGCACGATACGGCTTACTACGACGAGCGCATTCACGCCCTGCGCTTCCAGATCGAGGACGTGAACAAGGAGCGCATCGAGGTCGTGTATCGCGGCGGCAAGCCCGACGCCTTCGATCAGGCTCCCGAAACCGCCGCGACCGGCGTGGTCCGCAAAATGGCGGGCAGCGACGCAACCGTGTTCGAGTCCGACAAACTGGTCGTGAAATGCCCCTCGAAGTACGACAGCAATAACACGCCTTACCGCAAAGCGGACGCGGGCGGGGGAGCGGTTCGATGAACGCCTCGAAGTTGGGTCTGGTCGGAAACGGAACGCTGACGCTAGGTCTGGTCGCGTCTCTGCTAACCGTCATTGGGTACGTGGTCAGCCAGCGCCGCCCCGATTCGCGCCCGGCGCTTCTGTTCGCGCGCCTGGGTTACGCCCTGTCCGCGACCGGCGCGCTGGCGACGTTCGGCATCCTTGCGTTCCTGATGTACAACCGGCATTACGAATTCAATTACGTCTGGGAGCATTCCGGCAACGCGATGCAAAAGGCGTCCGTGCCATTCCTGCCGTTCGCCTTCGACTGGTATCGGCTGGCCGCGACCTGGGCCGGGCAGGAAGGCAGTTTTCTGCTCTGGGCGGCGTGGACGGCGATCATCGGCTTCCTGGTCTTCGCCAAAGCGGGCAAGTATGAGGCCCGCGTGATGCCGTTTTACGTCACGATTCTGGGCTTTCTCTGCGCGATCCTGCTGAAGCAAAGCCCGTTTCACCTGATCCCCGCGCCCACCCTCGCCGACCTCGCCGCCAACCCGACCTGGCATTACCCGCCCCTCGATGGACAGGGCCTGACGCCCTCGCTTCAGAACTACTGGATGACGATCCACCCGCCCACGATTTTCTTCGGGTTCGCCTCGCTCGCCGTGCCGTTCTGCTACGCGATTGCCGCCCTGCTCTGGCGCGATTACGACGGCTGGACGCGCCGCGTCATGCCCTACGCGCTGCTTTCGGTCGCCACGCTCGGCGGCGGACTGTTCATGGGCGGCTACTGGGCGTATGAGACGCAGGGCTGGCACGGCTTCTGGGCGTGGGACCCGGTGGAGAACGCCTCGTTCTTTCCCTGGCTCGCCGTGACCGCGCTGGCGCATGGCCTGGTCGCGCAAAAAAGCCGGGGCAGTCTGGCGCGGGCCAACATTTTCCTCGCCATTTTCGCGTTCTGGCTGTTCCTGCTCGGCACGTTCCTGACGCGCTCCGGGGCGTTGTCCGGCAAGGACGCGAGCGGGCAGATGCTGTCGGTTCACGCTTTCGACAACATCAGCAAAAGCGGCCTGTATCTCATGGTCGCGATGCTGGTCTTGTACGGAACCGGCGGTCTGATCTTATGGCTGCTGCGCCTGAAAGAGATTCCCGCCCGCAAGACGACCGGCGAAACCCTTGTGTCGCGCGACTTCGCGTTCGTCCTCAGCGTCCTGCTGATGGTCATCGCCTGCGTCGTAGTCGCGATGGGAACCACGACGCCCCTGGCCCTGAGCTGGATGCACCGCGCGCCGTTTCAGCCCAACAACACGTTTTACAACCGGCTGATGCTGCCGCTCTCGATTGTAACCGCGCTAATCATGGGCTGCGCGCCCTGGCTGGCGTGGCGCAAAACCGACCCCGACAAGTTCATGAAGAAGCTGATGATCCCCTGGTTCGCCATGATCGCGTTCGGCTTTTTCCTGGTGGTGTGGGCGCTGGGGGCGGAGCGGGCGACGCAAGCGTCGGTTGATCCGAGCGGCGTGGAGTATCTGGAAACCATGCGCGCGTGGGTCAGCCCGACCGTGCAGCGATTGGCCGTCGTATCGCTCGCCGCACTGGGCTTTTTCGCCGCCTTCTCGAACGCGATGCTGGCCTACCGCGTGTTTCGCGCCAAGCCCTTATCGGCGGGCGGCTGGCTGGCCCACGTCGGCATCGGCGTTTTCATGCTCGGCGTGATCGTCTCCAACACCTATGAGCGGACGGAGCGCTTCAATCTGCTTCAGGGCGGCCCCGCCCACAACGTGTTCGGGTATCAAATCGCTTTCGAGAAAATGACCGGCAAGACGATGACGGAAGGCCCGCTCGCCCGCCCGGTCAACCCCGACTACGACAAAGACAACGCCGTCCAGCTGCGCGTCACGCCGCCCGAAGGCGAAACGACGGGCCTGAGCGACGGCGCGAAAACCTTTGTCGTCAGCCCGCGCTGGTTCGTGTGGAACCTGAACGCGGCCAGCGAGGATAAGTTCGAGCGGATGCGCTGGCCGCACATTCAGAAGTTCGTAGGCCATGACCTGTACGTCGGGTTCGCCAACGACCCCGCGTTTCAGTGGCCGACCGACGACCCGAAGCGCGAGCGGCCCGGCCTCATCCTCCAGCCGAAAGAGAAGCGGCAAATCGGCCCCTACACCATAGGCTACTATGAGTCGTTCGGCGAACCGGGCCGCGTCATGGGCGCGCACATCATTCTCGCCACGCAGGACGGCAAAATTGTCGAGGCCATGCCCGCCATCAAAATGGACGACGGGGGCTTCACGCCCGTCAACACCGCCGTTCCCGAATTGAAAGACGAGAACGGCAACCCTGGCGTCATTATTCTG
The DNA here is from genome assembly GCA_038230115.1 of Chthonomonadales bacterium. Classification (GTDB taxonomy): domain Bacteria; phylum Armatimonadota; class Chthonomonadetes; order Chthonomonadales; family Chthonomonadaceae; genus JBBRNU01. Next base: position 4,868 of record JBBRNU010000351.1, read on the forward strand.
GACAAGATGGACGCCGCGACGAAGGCCGTAAACTTGCGCGTGAGCCTGCCGGGGTACGCGGGGGTGTGGGCGGTTCCGCTCGAAGTGACGTTCAAGCCCTGGGTCAACCTGGTCTGGGCCGGGGTTATCATCGCGGTCGCGGGAACCCTGCTCGCCATGCTGCGCCGTATTCTGGAAGCCCGTCAGTCCGACAACGACACGCCCAACGACCGGGGCGGCAGCGGCCCGAAACAACCGAAGCGGGAGCCGCTCGACATTCGGGAAGAGGCCATTTTCAACGGCATGGGCGGCACAATGACGCCCATCGTCGCCAGCGCCCTGCAAGCGGAACCGGAATCAAAAGAGGCGTCGGAAGCGAAACCGACGCCTGCCCGCAAAGGCCGCAAACTCAAAACGCAGCCCTCGTAGGATGATTACCTAACCCCCCGGCCCCACCGGGGAAGGGGGCCGGGGGGTTAGGGGAATTGTCTCCCCGATGGGGCCGGGGGGTTAGGTGGCTCCGGCA
>JBBRNU010000352.1:0-5358 GCA_038230115.1 Chthonomonadales bacterium
ATTGTAGCGGACTCCAATCTGCCCATGTCAAACGTACATAAAAAGTACCTTGGCCGAAGGGCGGCGGAGCGTCATCCCCTGGATCATATGCGATGGTAACAGTCGCAGTTGTAGTGCTTGCGCCAAGCCCTCCACCGATGATGGTAGGTTGTTGGATAGTGACAGATGCTACATGCGCTGCGCTGCTCCGTTGCGAGAAGCCGCAGAGGATCAGGACGGCGCTGACAATTACCGCGAAGTTTTTGACGTTCGTGAACGCTTCGCAGAGGGAAGACAAGAGCGATTTTGAGGTGAGTTTGTACACACGTCACGCCTTTCGCGACAACCAGTCTCGTACCGAGCCAACAATCAATCCTGCCTGCATATTTCGCGCCAACATAACATCTTCCCTGCCGCCGATGCAAAAAATTATGCGAATTTTTGCATCGGCTCCAGCGCCGTAAAAGATCGCTTCCGCTTCATTTCCACTGAAAGGCGGGCGCGGACAACAGCAGGCCGCAGGCTTCGGCGAGAACGGTTGGCTCCGGGACGCCCGCCTGCCGCGCCGACGCCAGATGCTGATTCAATTGTCGGCGCGTTTCGGCCAGTTCCGGCGCGTCGTGCGGACGGGCGAGGACGGTTTCGAGAAGGGCGTCGCCGATAGCGGCGGGCGACTGGGCGCGGGCCGTCTGCAGGGGCGCGTTCAAGTCCACCGTCGTGCCGTTGATGGCGTTGGCGGTCAGCGCGAAGGCGAAATTCCAGCGCGGCAGCAGCGATCCCGTCCACGACGACGTTTTTTCCGGGAAGCCGTCCGGCATCGGCCACTGATAGAGCGGCTGGCCCATGTCGCTCAAATGCCGCTGCAAGTTCGGGCCGCCGTCGGTATCGGCGTGCAAAACGCGCAGAGCCGAGACCAGCATTTCGAGCGGACGCTTCAGGATGGGCCGGTTCTGTTCGGGCGTCAGCAGGGCGTCGAGCAGGATGGGGCGCAGCGTGGCGCGAATGTCGCCCCCGCTTCGCAAATAGGCGCGGCTTGCCGCTTCCACCGTCGCGTCCGGCGCAGTTCCCAAAAACCGGCGGCACAGTTTACGGGACACGAACCGGGCGGTCGCGGGGTGCGCGGCCAGATGTTCCAGCACGGTTTCCGCCTCGCTCTGCCCGCCGTTCGAGGCGATGGTCAGGTTGAGGAACGGAATGTATTTCGCGCCCGTGTCGTGCCGCGCCGCGTCGTAGGCGAACTGGCCGCGCTGAAAGCCGGTCTTGACCGTCCAGCCCGTGAAGCAGCGGGCCACTTCCTGAATGTCATGCTGCGTGTAGCCGCTTCGCACGCCCAGCGTGTGCAGTTCGAGCAGCTCGCGGGCGTAGTTTTCGTTGACGACGCCGCGCCGGTTCTGCTGGTTGTCGAGATAGGCGAGCATGGCCGGACTGCGGGCAGACGCGCGCAGGAGGTCGGCGAAGCGGCCCAGCGCATGGGGCCGAATCACGCGCTCGGCGTCCACGGGAATCAGCACGCGCCCCTCGTTCTTCAGGGCGTAAATGTTGAAGTGGTTGGTCCAGAAATCGGCCAGCGTTTCGCGCAGTTGATGGCTGCTGTAGGTGGCGCGCAACAAGGTCGCCTGCCCGGTCTCGGTTAAGAGCTGATCGTCCGACAGACTCGCCAGCAGGTCAGGCGCGTCTTCGGTCGCCTGCTGCACGTCGAGGCCGTTGACCCGCCACGTCACCGTCGGGTCTTCGTCCATCGCGTCGGCCAACTGCGTTTCGAGATAGGCGGGCGCTCCCATCGCCGTGACGCGCGCCATGTCGCCCGGTTTCGGCCCGAACGCCACGCGGTTCAGGACGTGCGCGGCGATTGCGGTCGCGCCGGCATTGACGGGCAGGGGCAGCCACGTCGCGGGCGTCGGCCCGGTCAGTGCGCGGGTTTGCTCTTGCAGCCTGCCGCAGCCGCTGGCGCCGACGAGCGCGGCTCCGACAACGCCGCCCGCTCCCAGCGCCTGCCGGAGAAACGCGCGCCGGGTTTCGGGCGATGAAAACGCGGGTCGGGTTTCCGTCGGGAACAACGCCCGCCGGGTTTCCGCGTTCGGGCTGTCCGGGAGATTGTTCGGGACGAGGGAAGGGGCGTCGCTGCCCGCCGGGTTGCTCATCAGGCCGCTCCCTGTCCTTCCAGCGCGGGCATGGCGGGGGCGTTGCGGTGTTTGCGGGCGGGCTTGAAGGCCACCGCGCCCGCGCCCAGCGCGCATAGCGTGGAAAGCGGCAGGAACAAATACCAGCCGATGAGCGGGAAGCCCAGCGCGAAACTGTAAATGAGACTGCCGCGCACCAGCGTGCCAAGCGAGGTTCGCGCGCCCGACATCTCGCCAATGCGCCGCCCCATCAGTTGGGCCAACGCCGCCGCGCCGACCGTCAGCAGCGCGCCCAGACCAAGCAGCACGACCGCGCCCGCCAGTTTGATCAGCGGGGCCGGAGTTTGCAGCAGCCGCAGGCCGACGGCGGCGATTACCAGACATAGCAGGCCGTTTACGAAACAGCGTTTAGGCGACGTTTCCAGGACGGCTTCGGCCCTGTTGGTTCGTTCCGGCATAAGCAGCGCGACCGCCATCAGCAGACTCGCCCACGTTATGATGAGAGCCACCGCCCCCGCAACCACGCCCTGTACCTGCGCTAAAGTCATCGTCTTCGTTCCTTTCGGGTTCGCATCGGTTCACGTCGTTGTGCGCGGATAAATACGGGCCGTAAACGCCCATTCGGGCCAGCCGCTGCCCGCGCAAGCCGCCGCGCCGTCATAGTTCTCACTACTACCCAAATCGGAATTGCGTTTCGTTTCCTTTAGGGAAACTTTGGCAAAGGAAATCTGGACGGTTTGACCAAAAGCGCTGCTATCCCTGAGGCCGCTAAGGAGCTTTAAGCGGAAGATGCAGAGGAGGATTGACCCGCGTATTGCCATCGGTATCGGCGCTGTCCACCTGCTGCTGCGTGACAGCGCAATTTCTCAGGTCGGTTCCTTCCAGGTGAGCCTTAATCAAGACCGCATTCTCCAGGTGCGTATGAAAGAGATAAGCGCCTTCCAAATGCGCCCCATAAAGATAGGCGTTCTCGAAATGAACTTCGCTCAAATCCGCCCCGCCCATGTCCACAAAGCGTAAATCCAAATGACCAAGTTTGGGATGCGAACGGTCTCGGCGTCCCAAAACCGTCAGGATGCTCGCAATATATTCCGGGTAAGCATCGCTGTTTTGTCGCTTGCCATCCCACCTCGCGTTTAAGCGCGCATAGGCTGTCAGGACTTGCATAACCGGCCAGTGATACTCTGGCGAGTCTAATGCGACCCGCTCCAAAGCGTAGATAGCCCCAATGCGCTTGGGGAGAGCGGCTTTCTTATCCTCGCCCGACGCGCCAAGTTGCTCAATCGCCTTTGTAAACCGATCCGTGATTTGCCCGTTTCTGGTGGCTTCCCAGTTCTTGTTGGCAATTTTGACATTTTCGTCGGCGGTAAGCGTCGTGCGCCAGGTGAAATATGCGGTCACGAGAAAGAACACGCCGCCCAAAACCTGCGCCCAAGTTTGGCGGGTGGCATTGATAAGCTCGATGCGTTTCTCGGCGTTTTTGGGATTAACGCCCCGCACCTACACCGTGGGCGCGAGCCAGAGGAAGAAGAGGATAAAGAAGCCCATGAGCGCCAGATAAAGAAGCATCAACGAAGACTGCATACCGACCTCCTTACAACTCGTGGTTGGCGTTTGAACTCGATTGCGCCTCGAAAGCGGGGCTTTGTTGGAGACAAAGGCGATAAAATCGTTTCTCAAATAGTATGACAGGTATTGATGAAGCTTGAGTTAAGAGGAGGCCTTGCGCCGGGAAGCGGATTGGGGGGCGGGCCGCTAGCCCCGGCGTCCGAAACGCTGGGCGAGCAGGCTTTCGAGGAAGAGGAGCGGGATTACGAGCCAGACGAGGGGACGCCAGACTTCCGCGCCATAGCGAGCGCGGCGCACCGTCTGCGTTAGCTGCGCGGGCGTTTTGGCGACGTTCAGGCGCGCGGCGGGCATTCCGACTTGCGCGAGGGCCGGGCCGGGTTCGACGGCGCTCAAATCCGACTCGTCTGCGGGCAGACCGACGGCGAAAGCGTCCGTTGTCGCGCCGCCCGCGACCGCCACGCGATACACGCCCGCCTGTGACGTGCCGGCATAGGTGAACGAGACGCCGCGCGCGTCCAGAACGCTGTTCTGCGTGTCCACGCGCCCGGTCGGAGTCGTGACGCGCACGGCTTTGTTGGCGTCTTTCAGGGGCAGGCTGAGGAAAAGCGGCTCGTCCTGCCCTAGATTGCGGTGCGAGGTCGGCCCCTGCCCCAGGTACGAGGCCAGTTGGTACACCAGCGGCACGTAACTGGCCTTGAGCGGCAGCTGGTTCCAGGCGGCGCTGGCTCCGCTGGCGGCGAGAATGATTTTGCCCAGCCCGACTTTGCGCTCGACGAACGCCGGGTCGCCGTTGCTGAAGCGCAGCATGACCTGCGTCGCGTTCTGCGCGGCGGCATCGGCAAGCGGCGCCAGCGGGTAATAGGTCGTGAAGCGGGCGCTGCTGAGGTTGAGGCTGGACGTATCCTTGAACAGGGCGAGCGCGGGGTTCGTAATCGAGCCGGGGTTCAGGGTCAGGGCGTCGTCATCCGACAGGTTCTGGCGCGTTCCCAACCGGGCGGGCAGCAAGCCGGACGCCTGCAAGCCTGCGTTCAGGTCGCGCGCGTCCGTATGGGGGCCGGGAAAAATCAGCGCGCCGCCGCCGCCCCGGACGTATTCGGCCAGCGCGCGCCGGTCGCTGGCCGACAGCCGCGTCGCGCCCGCCAGGACAACGGCGTCGTAATCGCGCAGGTTGACGTTGCCCAGTCCCTCGCCCTCGCGCAGTTTCGGGGCCAGACTTTCCGCCGCGCCGCCCGGAGCCATCGCCGTCAGCAGGTAAAACGACTCGCTTTTGGTCGGGTCATCGGTCGGGCGCGCGTCCTGGACCAGAATTTTGATGCGGTCGCGGGCGCGGGCCACGAACGGCGCGGCGTTGTCGGCGGCCAAACTGTCGCCGGTCGCGCCCGTCCCCAGACTCACTTCCCCGACGTGCGTTCCGGCCTGCCCGAACAGATACACGAAGCGGGCGACGGCAGCGCCTTTGGCGGGAACCGAAACGCGCGTCGAACCCGCCGGTTTGCCATCCACCTTGAGATTGACGAGGAGAGCCGGGCTTGGCCGCGCCCCATAATTCACGATGCGCGCCGTGATCGGAACCGGCAGATGCGGCGTCACGAGTTCACGGGCCAGGCGGGGCGTTTCGACCGCGAGATTTTCCCGGTCGCTGGCATCGGCTCCGACCGAAACCCAGGTCACGCGCGCCATCCGGCCCAGG
>JBBRNU010000353.1:0-5355 GCA_038230115.1 Chthonomonadales bacterium
GCTTTGGCTTTTGCCTGCCGCGCATGGTACTCGGCGGCCCAACCCTCTTTTACCGTTGGACGGGCGCGGGCAATGCCCAATGCGTCGGCGGGAACGTCTTCGGTAATCGCGGACGCGGCGGCGATAAATGCGCCGTCCCCAATCGTAACGGGCGCGACGAGGGTGGAATTGGAACCGATAAACGCGCGTTCCCCAATTACGGTACGGTGCTTGCGATATCCGTCATAATTGCAGGTAATAGCTCCCGCGCCGATGTTGGTTCCCGCCCCGATTTCGGCGTCGCCGATGTAGGCCAGATGGGAAGCCTGCGCGCCCGCGCCAAAGGTCGCGTTCTTCACCTCGACGAAATCGCCGATCTTCACGTTCTGGCCTAAATGCGCGCCGGGCCGCAGGTTGGCGAACGGGCCGACCGACGCGCCATCTTCCAGCACGCTCCCTACCACTTGAGACGACAGAACGCGCACGCCGTTTCCCACTTGACTTGCGGCGATACGCGTGAATGGCCCGATTACGCAGTCTTCGCCGATATGCGCGCCGTTCAGCAGGAACGTGTTCGGCTCCAGAACCGTGTCCATGCCGACCGTAACCTCGGTTTCGACATAAGTGGTGGCCGGGTCGGTGACGGAAACGCCCGACAACATCAAACTTTCCAATAGCCGCTGCCGCATCAGCCCGCCGACAATCGCCAGCTCGACTCTGGTATTGACGCCTAAAACGTCACGCGCGTCGCGGGCCGGAACGGTTCCAACCTGCGCCCCGCCCGTCGTCAGCAGGCCAATCGTGTCCGTCAGGTAGTATTCGCCCTGCGCGTTCGCGGGCTGGAGATCAGCCAGAACGCCCCACAGCGACCGGGCCTGAAACGCATAAATCGAGGGGTTCCACTCGCGGATGGCGCGCTCGTCGGGCGAAGCGTCCCGCTCTTCGACGATCCGCCGCGCTTGTCCCTGCGCGTTTCGCACGACGCGCCCATAGCCGGTCGGGTCTTCGGAAGTCGCCGTAACGAGCGTGGCCGCGTCGCCGCTTTCGTGATGGCGCGTTAAGAGACGCTGCAAGGTTTCGGGCGGCAGGAGGGGCATGTCGCCGACCAGGGCGACGATGATTCCCGGCCAGTCGTGCAGCAGGGTTTGGGCGGCGCGCACAGCGTCGCCGGTTCCGCGCGGCGCGGCCTGAAGCGCGTACTCGACCTCGGAACCCAGCCCGGCCTGAACTTTCTCCGCCTCATGCCCGACGACCACGACAATCCGTTCGATGCCCGCGCTGCGGCAGGCGCGAATGACGTGGGCGGTCAGGGGTAGCCCGCAGACCGGATGCAGCGGCTTGGGAAGTTTCGAGCGCATCCGCGTGGACTTCCCCGCCGCCAGAATGATCGCCGCGACCGGCGGCGCACTGGTTTCCGCAATCAATTCGGGCATGAAACTTGCTCCCGCGCATCGGGTTCAGCGGCGAAATGAATTGCGCCGCGTTTGCCGCTCCTGATTCCCACGTCCCATTATAGGCGGCCCGTCCGAGCGTGTCAAGCGGCCTCGCGAATCGTTTGCCTGCAGGTTCACGCGCCATAATCGCCGAACACAAACCAATGCCCTGCGGATGGCGACTTCCTCAGGGCATTGGCGCAAAAAGGATGAACAAAGGTACAGATCAGGGCGAATGCGGTCAGCGGCTCGTCGCCGGGGGCAGGCGCGATCCGAGCGCGGCGCGATACTCGTCGAGCGCCAGGCGCGTTCGCATCAGGTGCGCGATGCCGTCGGCGTCGTTAATGAAATCGTCCACGTTGTCGCAGCGGAACAGGGTCTCGAAGGGGTCGCAGGCGTTCGCCAGCGCCGCCGCGCCCGGCTCCTGCCAATAAGGACGCAGGCGCGGGCTGTAGGGGCGGTAATGAACGCACATCCAGGCGCGCAGCTCGGCGTAGCGCGCATCGCGGTCGGTGTGGATGCCGTCTTTGGCGGCCCAGCAGAGCAGGTCTACCAGGTCGTCGTAGCGGGCTTCGAAGGCGTCGAGGCGAGCCAGATGGCGGAGGGCGGCGCGGGCGCGCAGGCCAATGCGGGCGACCACGCTGTCGGCGAGGCCCTGCACCCACTGGCGCGCGGTCGCGGTCGTGCGGGCTGCGAACGTGCGGGCCGTGCGAAACTGTCGTCGCAGACCGGCCTGCGCGCCATGCCAATGCATTTGCAGCCGCGGCGCGAGGGTGCGCGGCAGCTCCAGTCGAATCGCCATCTCTCCCAGACTCCTTTTGCTCCAGTTCGTCGTAAACAGGAACCGGCGGTTTTTAGAACCGCTCTCTTGGACTGCGTCGAGGTTAGCGCCCCGTTCGCGTCCTTTTTCGCCCGCCAACCGCGCGATCCGCTGAGGGGATCAGGCTTCGCGCGCTTTGGTCAGGTAGTTCATTCGCAGGTCGCTCAGTCGCCGTTGGGCCTCGCGCCGCTCCTCAGCCGACAGGCTGGATTCCACTTTGCCCAACAGGAACTGCACGCAGTCAATCGCCAGCTGCGCCGAGGGCAAATCTTTTTTGGTTTCGCCGGTCAGCGGGTTCGCGACCAGCCCCATGCCGTACCAGGCGTGACCGTCGAAGGCGGCGATCAGCGCGGTCGCCAGGGCGCGCGTGTCCATCTGCATGGCCGCCATGGACAACAGCATCGCCGGTTCCGGCAGAAACGGAAGGTCGCCAGCGGCGTCCGTATCGTCCTCGCTTTCCGGCTCCCCTGCCCCCGGCGCGACCGGGGCGCCAGCGGAGCGGGCGGCGCTGAAGATGTCGTCAATGCTGGAATCGGCGGCTTCGGTTTGGGCTGCGTCCGGCGTCATGGCGGCGGGGTTCGGGTCGGAAACGGACGGCGCAGCGTTCTCGGCTGACGGCGGAGCGTCTTCGGACGTGGCGCGGCGTCGGTCCACGACAGTGAAGTTCGGCGTTTGCGGATCGCTCATGGTCGCCTCGCCTCCTTGTCCTGCGTTTTTCGCGAAGGAAGTCATTGGCTCGAAAACGGGCTGCAAGCCACATTCCACGCCCGGTCTCTCCTCGGCCCGCGCGCTGGAATTCCCGTCCCCGAATGCACGTCAGTATATCACAGTCGCGGCCAGATTGCAACGGCTTTTCCGCATTATTTGCAGGTTTTTTTCGCCGTTCGCCCGATAATTTCAGGCCGCAATTCCCGACGGTCGCGGCGCAGGAAAACCCGTTCGCGCCGCCTAATTTGGAAGGCGGCATTGGTCGTTTTTTAGAACGTTCCGCCCCGGTTTGCGTCTTATTCAACCACCAAATAAAACAGGGAAAGCACGAGAAGAAAAATGCTGCGACGCGCCGAATTGACCGCCTATCTGGACGATTATTTGATGACGGCGAGCGTGCCGGATTACCCGCAGGCTTATAACGGTCTGCAAATCGAGGGGCGCGACGAAGTGCGGCGCGTGGCGGTCGCCGTGGACGCCTGCCTCGCCGTCATCACGCAGGCTGTGCAGGCCGACGCCGACCTGCTCCTCGTGCATCACGGGCTGTTTTGGGGCGCGAAGGCTCCCGTCACCGGGCCATACTATCGCCGCCTGGAAGCCCTGATTCGGCACGGTCTGGCGCTGTACTCCTCGCACCTGCCGCTCGACGCCCACCCGGAAGTCGGCAACAACCACGTCCTGACGCGCCTTTTGGGGCTGGAGCCGAGTTCCACCTTCGCCCGGCATGAGGGCGTTCCGCTCGGCGTCGTGGCGGAAACCGATTTGCCCCGCGCCGAATTTGCGGCCCGCGTCCAGTCCGTTCTGAACGTCACGCCCCATGTTATTGCAGCCGGGCCGGAAACCGTCCGGCGCGTCGGCATCGTGACCGGCGGGGGCGGCGGGTTCATCGCGGAAGCGGCTGCGCTCGGCCTGGATACGCTCCTGACGGGCGAGGGCGCGCACCACACCTATTTCGACGCCGAAGAGCGCGGCCTGAACGTCCTTTACGCCGGACACTATGCGACCGAAACCGTCGGCGTCCGCGCTCTCGCCGACCACCTGAGCGCCCGCTTCGGCCTGGAAACCTTTTACATAGACCACCCGACCGGGCTGTAATTTTTTGTTCCGCGATGGCTTTGGCTTTCGTCGGTCAGCCGGGGGGCCTTTGCATAAAGCGACCGCCCAAAATGTGAAAATGGACGTGATAGACGGTCTGGCCGCCGTTATCGCGGCAATTGAGGACGGTGCGAAATCCCTCTTCGTCCAAGCCCAACTTTATCGCGGTCTGCTGCACGGCTTCGAGCGCGCGGCCCATAATTGCGCGGTCGTCCATATCCATAACGGTGGCGTAATGGCGTTTGGGGATCAGCAGGATGTGAACCGGAGCCTGCGGGTTCAGGTCGCGAAAGGCCAGAAACTCGTCGTCCTCGAAAACGGCGTCTACGGCAATAGTCCTGGCGGCGATTTTGCAGAAAAGGCAGTCGTTGGCAGCGGTCACGGGCGTTCCTTCCCAGGGCGAAATGCGTAACAGCAGGATACCCCAAAGCGAAAGAAACGGTCCGCGAAAAGATTGAACGGAGAAGGAAAAGCGAACGCGGAACGAATCGCGCCGGTGAAAGCAGGCGGGAGAAACCAAGAAGGCGTTGCAATGCGGGGGCGAGAAAGAGGGAGCGGCGTCAGGGCCACGCGCAGGATTACCGAAATTTGCGAGCGCGACGGCGCGCGGGCAATCTTTACAGAGGCAAGGCAAATCAACGCAGCCGGACTTACCGGATTTAATTGTTGGCGGACTGGTCTACCGACGCCGACTCGCTGGCGAGCAGCAAGGGCGACGCTTCCAGTTTCTTCATGCGGCGTTCCCATCGTTTCTGAATCACGCCGCGCACTTCGCGACCCGTCAGGATAACGCGCCCGCTATGCCCATGCGTCGGCGTGCCGGTCACGAAATGGTAGAGAACCTCATCGTCGCCGATCTCGCGCTGAATGAAACAGATGTTCTCCGACGCGCGATGTCCCCACCAACAATAGAACACCGAGTCCAGGTCGAACAGCGTGTTGACGGCTTTGATGACCTCGTAGCGCGCCACGATTTCCTGCTCGGTCGAGACGAACATTCCCCGCCCGACCAGCCCGAATTTGCGGCTGATGCGCGTGATGTCGCGCTCGAAAATCGTCAGGTCTTCGGCCATCCCGTTTTGATTGCCGATGCTGTTGAGCCAGCGGTCGCCGTAACGCGCTGTCAGCAGGGTTTTGATGTCTTCCAGCATAGTCACTTAATCCGGGACGAAAAGAGACGATTTTCCCGGAATCCTCCTCTCACGGAACCCAGTCCGCAATAAAGATATTGGTTTCGTGCGCTTTGCCGTTGCGGTTGGAAGCCCAGACAAACTTTTTTCCGTCCGGGCTAAAGGTCGGGAAGCCGTCGAACTGGTCGCC
>JBBRNU010000354.1:0-5322 GCA_038230115.1 Chthonomonadales bacterium
AACGCCGCGTCCGCAGGACGCCTGCACTTTGCTGCCGAGATTTTACAACCTCCGGCAACTCTGCCGAGATTTTTCAACCTCCGGCCCCGCCCGGTTGCGAAGTTGCGAACGCCCGGCCCCGCGCTGCGTAAACACATCGAAACGCCTTTCCATTTTCATTCGCCTGCCGCCCGCGCCCGTCCGCAACGGTAAGGACGGCGCGGCGAACGCTTCGGAGAATAACATTCCCATGACGGACGGTCAGATGCAGCCCGCGGCGCGCGTGGAAACGCGCGCCTATACCAATCCTCTGCACCCCAGCTACCTCGCCGACCCGTTTGTCTGGCGCGTGAAAGGAGAATACTACGCCATCGGAACCGGCCCGCTCGAAGCCGCCGGGCAGATCGAAGAGGCGACCGTCGCCGCCGCCGGTTTCTCCGCCGAGCTGCGCGTCTTTCCTCTCCTGCGCTCCGACGATTTTGTGACCTGGCATTATCTTTCCGGCGCGCTTGTCCCGCCCGATCCTGCGCTGGGCAATACGTTCTGGGCGCCCGAAGTCGCCTATTTCGACGAAACGTACTACCTCTACTATTCGGTCGGCAGCGAGGACAAAGGGCATCAGCTGCGCGTGGCCCGCAGTTCGCACCCGCAAGGCCCGTATCAGGATATAGGCCACTCGCTGGCAGACCCCGCGACGACGCCGTTCGCCATTGACCCGCACCCCTTTCAGGACGACGACGGGCAGTGGTATCTCTTTTACGCCCGCGATTTTCTCGATACCGAGGGCGGGGCGCGGGCGGGAACTGCCCTCGTGGCGGATCGGCTGGTCGGCATGACCCGGCTGGCGGGCGAGCCGCGAACCGTCCTGCGCGCACGGGCCGATTGGCAGCGCTTTCTCGTCAATCGCACGATGTACGAACAGGTCTGGGACTGGCACACGCTGGAAGGCCCGACCGTTCGCAAACATGAGGGGCGCTACTACTGCTTTTACAGCGGCGGGCGCTGGGAAAACGACTCTTACGGCGTGGATTATGGCGTCGCCGATACGGTTCTGGGGCCGTATTCGGACGCAGGCAGCGAAAACGGGCCGCGCGTCCTGCGCTCCGTTCCCGGTCACGTTGTCGGGCCGGGCCACAACTCCATCGTCGTCGGGCCGGACAATCGAACCGAGTACCTTGCCTACCATGCCTGGGACGTAGGGATGATGGCCCGCCGCCTCTTCCTGGACAAACTGGTCTGGACGCCCGACGGCCCGCGCACGTCGGGGCCGACCTGGACGCCGCAAACCGTCGAGGCTGTCCTTTCCCTTCAAGACTTGCTCTGACGGCTGAACTTATGCCGGACCTACAAAAGTCCCGGCAACCCGGCTAACATTCGCCTCCGCGCCGGGGCTTTTGTAGGTCCGGCATCCGCAGACCCCGAACTTTCGCCCGTACACAAAAAAATAAGTAAAAAATCGCCGCGCGGCTTTGCATTCGGCGCGCGGTGTGCCATAATAGGCATGACGGGGAAATTTAACCCCGGTTCAAAAATTTATTTCCGAGGCAGTGAAATGACAAAGGAGAACGGCCAGAACGGGCGGGTATTCAGCCAGGCCGTCGAGGATTATCTCAAAGCGATTTATAAGTTGCAGCACGAGGCGCGCACGGTCGAGACGACGATGCTGGCGCGCAAGATGAAAAACTCCCCTGCCGCCGCGACCAAGATGATCAAGCATCTGGCGGAAAACCACCTGATTGATTACACGCCCTATCACGGGGCCAAGTTGACGCCCGCCGGGGAGCGTGTCGCGCTGGAAATCATTCGGCATCACCGCCTGCTCGAACTTTATTTGCAGCAGGCGCTGGGCTACGGCTGGGACGAGGTGGACGCCGAGGCCGAAAAACTCGAACACCATATCAGCGAGGAATTCGAGGCCCGTATTGACGAGCTGCTCGATTATCCCTGCACCGATCCGCACGGCGACCCGATCCCGACGCGCGACGGCCTGATCGCTCCCCTGCGCGGCAGTTCGCTGGCCGACGCGGAAGCCGGTCAGACGCTCGTTGTGCTGCGCGTGCGCGACAGCGACCCCGACGCCCTGCGCTATCTGGCCGCGATGGGCCTGGGGCTGGCGACGACGCTGGAAGTGCGCGAGCGGCAGCCCTTCAACGGCCCGCTCACGCTCCATCTGAATGGCGCGACACACGCCATCGGGCGCGAACTGGCAGGCCACGTTTTCGTCGAGGCCGTTTCGAGCGCGGATCAAAGCGGAACCAGCGTTGAAGCCGCCGCGTCTCTATCGCTTCCGCCGCGCCCCTCGCTGTCCGGCCCGACGGCTCAAATCGCCGCCCCCGCCACGCGCCCTGATTCGGCGGCGCAAACCGCTGCGCCCGCAAAATTGACCGGAAGCGGAGGCGCGGCATGACCCTGCGTAATCTACCGCTTTCCGGCGGTTCTTCTGCCGCGCGCCCATCCCTGCCGGAAGTGCATCGCAGCGTCGGCATTCCGCAGGGCGCGGGCTGGCTGCGCCGGTTTCTCTCGTTCGCCGGGCCGGGCTATCTGGTCAGCGTCGGCTACATGGACCCCGGCAACTGGGCCACCGATCTGGAAGGCGGCTCGCGGTTCGGCTACGCCCTGCTGTGGGTCATTCTCGCCTCGAACCTGATGGCGATTTTGCTGCAAACGCTGTGCGCCCGGCTGGGTCTGGCATCGGGGCTTGATCTGGCGCAGGCGTGCCGCGAGCGCTTCAAAAAGCCCGCCGTCATCGCGCTCTGGCTGCTGTGCGAGGTCGCGATTATCGCCTGCGACCTTGCGGAAGTCATCGGCTCCGCGGTCGCCCTCAACCTGCTGTTCGGCATTCCGCTGGTCTGGGGCGTCTTGATTACGAGCGCCGACGTCCTCGCGCTGCTCGCCCTGTCGCAGTTCGGGTTTCGCAAGTTGGAAGCCCTGATCCTCGTCCTCGTCAGCACGATTGCGGCCTGTTTCGCCCTGGAAGTGTTTCTGTCGAAACCGGACTGGCACGGCGTCGCGCTCGGCCTGACGCATCCCCTGCTGCCCAATCGAGACGCGCTCTACGTGGCGCTTGGCATTCTGGGCGCGACCGTCATGCCGCACAACCTTTACCTGCACTCGGCGCTGGTGCAGACGCGCGCCCATGCCGACACGCCGCAGGGAGTTCGGCAGGCCATTCGCAACAACACGGCGGATACGGTCATCGCGCTCATGGCCGCTTTCTTCGTCAACGCCGCCATTTTAGTTCTTGCCGCCGCCGTTTTCCACAAGCACGGGCAGATCGTGACCGAATTCCAGCAGGCTCCCGACTTATTGCGGCCCCTGCTCGGCGGCGCGGCGGCGACCGCGTTTGGCGTGGCCCTTCTCGCTTCCGGGCAGTCCTCGACGATTACGGGAACCCTCGCCGGGCAGATCGTCATGGAAGGGTTTCTGCACCTGCGGATCGCCCCCTGGCTGCGCCGGATCATCACGCGCGGCCTGGCAATTGTTCCGGCCCTGATCATGCTGAAGGTTGCGGGCGACCGGAGCGCCATGAGCCTGGTCGTCTGGTCGCAGGTGATTTTGTCGCTGCAGCTCTCGTTCGCCACGTTCCCGCTCCTGCTTTTCACGTCCGACCGCCGGCTGATGGGCCAGTTCGCCAATCCCGGCTGGCTGAAAGCGGCGGGATACGGCGTCTGCGTCGCCATCGCCGCGCTCAACCTGTATTACCTCGTCCAGCAGATCGGCGCGCTCTGGCTCGGCCTGCTGATTGCAACTGCGCTGGGCTTCGCCGCCTGGGTGCATTGGGGGTACAGACCGCCCCCCGCGTCCTGACAAACCCGCCCGAAAAGAAGCGCGAAAGTGTCTGCCTCAATCGGCGGAGCGTTAGTTTGATCATACGTCATGAATGCGCCGCTGTCCAGGCTGAACAGCGGCGCATTTTTCAGAGGTCTAAAATTTTGTGTTCAATGACAAGCCGTATTTCTTCTTCAGAAAAAATGTAACTCTCATCGGGCCCGAAGCGCGTCTGGTGATGCGCCAATTTCTCACGCAGATGGTGGCGCGCTTCCTCATGCAGCGTTGTCAGTCGTAAGCGACGATACTTGAGTAAAAAAGCGCGGGGTAGAACCAACTTGTCTGAAAACTCCAGAAAAGAATCTGGCATCTCGGCAAAAGGACGCAAATAGAAAATTCCTACTTTGCGTTGCAGTTTGATTTTCAATTTAAGTTGGTTGACTTGACTTTTTGAGTTGAAGCCAGGATCATGAACCGTGATTGGTTGAACCCGGCACAATTCCAACAATTCATCCCGCGCGCAAGCGCAGTCTGCGGAGACAATAACTCCTGTCGCCGGTTCAGCAAAAACGAGCAAGGGCTGCGGATTGGCGAAGCCGGTTATGGAAATGTCAAGCGGGCCGCTTTCCGAACCAACATCACAAGGATCGAAAAGCGGCCACGGAAGTTCAGCGAATATGTCTCCCTGACGAAGTTCAGCGTGTTGGGCAGAAGGTGTAGGAACATACATGAATTGGCATTATTCCTCATCATCCCAAGAGGACGAATTCAGCACATACGCTAAACGTTTCCGGGAAGCCTCTTCCGCGCTTCCCAAAGCCGCTTTTGCCGCCGCGAAATCGAAGCCAGCGAGCAAGTCCTTCGCGGCAGGTCTCTTTTGCGAATCTAACAATGGCAAGCGAGGAATTCCATTCCAGATTTTCATGCTATTGTCCGCGGCCTGGCGGAGACACGAGGCTTCCCTACTAAAACCGCCGCTAATCTGGGTGTTTAGCATATAAAGCGTATCCATCAGTGAAATAGGCTCCTCGTGGCATCCGTAATGCATCCTTCGAAAACACGGTTCTTACGTTCGCGCAGTTCGGTGAAACATTCCCAAATTCCTTCCTCGGTCTCAGGAATCTCAACCGTCCGAAACACATCAATATCCAATACGACCGACAGGACAGTTTCGTTTTGTGGCGGAATCACGGCTTGGTTAATAACTAAACCTGCTTTGATGTCTTCTTGCGGCATTTGCAACTGAAGAAACATTCCAGTCAGCGGGCCTGCCAGGGCCGGACCAATGGCAGGGCCGGTCAACAGATATTTTTCCATCTCTTCAACTGGCATCGGAATGTCAAGGCGGTTGATGTAGCGTAAGGCAAGCCGCACGACGCTTTGCGGTTGGGTATAGTCACGATATACATTCCATAAGCGGCGTCCTTCTTCTGAAAATTGCTCCCAGCACGTATAAGGCGCGAGCATATGGTGCGCGAAGCCCTCCGTTTGCGCGACAAAAATGCGTTGTCCATCTTCACTGACGAACCGATAGCCGACCAAATTATTGGCCGCCTCCGGCTTGGGAGGTTTAGT
>JBBRNU010000355.1:0-5314 GCA_038230115.1 Chthonomonadales bacterium
GAAATAGCCCAGGAGCAACAACGCCGCCAGCGCCTGCACACTGCGAAGCCCGACCCAGCCCAGCCGCATCTGACTGCGTTCCGAAACCCGTTCCACGCCCAAAAAGAGATACAGGAGGGTGAAGGGCGCGAGGGGCAGCAGGAACCGGGGCGCGACCCAGGGCCACATCGCGGCGAGCAGCCAGAACAGCGCCCAGAACCCGCCCGACAGATAGAATCCGCGCTGCCAGCCGACCTGGAAGCCAACCGCGATCAACAGGGTCATCGGGATCGCGACGACATAGAACCAGATCAGCCAGAACGAGCGCGGCGGGGCCATCGTGTGCAGGAGCGAGCGCGGCGTCATGCCGACATAGATTGGGACGCCCTCGCTGGCGCGCAGCAGCAGCCCCTTCGGATTCAATTGAATGCGGCCCGCGCCCGGTCGCATCGGATCACGCAGCGAGAATTGATCCAGATAGGTCGCGTAGCGCGCGCTTGGCGGCGCGTGACGAATCACTTCCCGACTGCGCCCTTGCCACCCGCCGACAACCGCCAGCCCGACCAGCGCCGCCGCCACGCCCCACCGCCACCCGTACCGCCGCCAGAACCACACCGTTTGGGCAATCAGCAGCGCGATTCCCGCCGACCGAACCAGAAACGACAGCCCGGCGCACAAAAGCGCAAGCGCGAGGGCAAGTCGAGGAGCGGGTTCGCGGGCTTCCGGCTCGGCTCCCCGCGAAATGGTCTCGCCTTCCGCGTCCGGCCCGCTTCTTTCCACAAATTGGGGGTCCGTCAAGACCGGCGGTTCGGCGCGGTTCGGTCGCCGCGCATCGGGCCGCTCCGCCAGAACCACCGAGGCCAGGCATAAAAACAGAAATGGGATTTCCGACATCGCCTCGTTTGCATAAGCGATCAGCGCGGGACAGCAGGCGTAAGTCAGCAGGGCGGCGACAATATAGCCCGCTGTCATCCGCGCGCGTTCGAGCAGGCGCAGAAACAGCGGTAAGGTAGCGATCAGCAGTGCGATTTGCGTGGCCTTGACCAGCAGCGTGACGCCGCCCGGACTGCGCCCGGTAGCCAGCAGCCAGAAGGCGATGAGAGCGGGAAAGCCGGGCGGGTACAGAATATCGCGCGGGCGGCTCCACTCGTTCAGGAGCCGCAGGTCGCCGGTGCGCGCCAGCGACTCGCCCAACACCATGTAGCGCCCGGCGTCGTTGGCGACGCTGAGATACGGATGCGCCTGCATCGCCCACAGCCCCAGCATCAGCGCGCCGCAAACCAGCAAAAGAACGCGCCGGAAACGAACGGGAAGCGACGGAAAAAGGGGCGGCGACGAGGTTGCGGACGGCGCGGCATTAGAATTGGCGGACGACACGTTTCCGTTTACCCTTTGACTTCTGAAGCCTTACTTTCACTGATGTTCGCCTGCTCGTCGAACGGGGCTAAAACTCCGGCAGGAGTGTAAAGCCCGCACGACCGGGCATGAATGCCCGTTCTGAAACGCAAAGCCCGCCTGCGCGGGCTGCAATGCAAAAGCGCCGGGGTGAAATTCTTTCTTCTACAACGGCGAAAGTGAAACCCTTCGCTCCCCTCACCCATGCAGGGAGAGAGGCCGCCAGCCAAGCGTGAGGGGTGACCCAACAATCTGCATCAAATGAAGGCGCAGGCAACATTCAGCCCACGCAGGCGGGCTTCGCATATCCAAACGGGATTTCAATCCCGTTCAACGAGCAGGCTGCAAGACCGATGCGCTGCGCGAATTCCCGGCGGCGATTACCAATCGTGAACGCTGCCGTCGCGACGGCGCGTGACGGGAAGGTAGGCGCGGTCGTAGGGATATTTTTTCGCAGCCTCCTCGTTGATGTCCACGCCCAGGCCGGGCGCGTCCGTAACGTGCAGGTAGCCGTCCTTGAAGGTCGGCGCGCCGGGCATAACCTCATGCACGGGTTCCGGGAAGAACACCATCTCCTGCACGCCGAAGTTGGGGATCGCAAGATCAACGTGAACGTTGGCGGCATGGATGGCGGGAGCGATGTCGCCCGGCCCGTGCCAGGCGGTCTGGACATGGTAGCATTCGGCAAGCGTGGCGATTTTCTTCGCTTCCGTGATGCCGCCGATATGCCCCAGGTCGCAGCGAATGTAGTCAATCAGCTGCTCGGCGATCAGGGGAAGGCAGTCCCACTTGGTGTGGAACAATTCGCCCATCGCAAGGGGCGTGGTCGTGTGCTGGCGGATCAGGCGGAAACTTTCCTTGTGTTCCGGGCGCAGGCAGTCTTCCAGGAAGAGCAGATGATACGGTTCGAGTTCGCGGGCCAGACGCGCGGCCTGGATGGGGGTTAGGCGCTCGTGAACGTCGTGGAACAGGTCAATTTCTTCGCCCAGGGTTGCGCGCAGATGGGCGAAGAGTTTGGGAATGGCGCGCAAATACGGGCCGGGTTCCCAGATTTCCGTCGGCGGCATTCGCCCGCCGTCGCCATAGATGCCCCCTGACACGCCGCCCCAGGTCGCGGTCGCCGCTTCCGACGCCCCGCCCGCGCCATAGGTTCCGACGTTGCCCTCCACCGCCACCTGGCAGCGCACGACCTTGAAACCGCGTTCCATCAGACGGCGCGCCTGGTCTTCGGTTTCGATGGGGTCTTTGCCGCCCGCGTGGGAATAGGCCAGCGCGCCCTCTCTGGTTTTGCCGCCGAGCAAGGAGTAAACCGGCAGCCCGGCGCGCTTGCCTTTGATGTCCCAGAGCGCCACGTCAATACCGGCCAGGGCGGTCATTAAAACCGGCCCGCCGCGCCAGTACGCGCCGCGAAAGAGGAACTGCCAGATGTCTTCGATGCGGTCGGGATCGCGCCCGATAAGCAGGGGAGCGATGTGGTCGCGCAGGGCCGAGGCGACGGACAATTCGCGCCCGTTGAGCGTGGCGTCGCCCACGCCGTACAGTCCCGGCTCGTCGGTCATGATTTTGACCAGGACGTAGTTGCGCGTCGGGCAAGTGACAATCGTGCGGACTTCGGTAATTTTCATAGCGGTCAGGCTCCGTTGCAACGCTGCGCGCGTTTTCAGCTTCGTTGCGGTTTGTCGGGTCGTTTCCCCGCGCGGCGCGCAAAGTCCTGCCTGTATTACGCTTTCGGCCCCGCATCGCGCACGTCGGGCGTGGCGTCGTTGGCGAAACGCTGGAAATTCGTGACGAAAAGATCGGCGAGTTCGCGGGCCTGCCAGTCGTAGGCCGTCGGGTCGGCCCATGTCCGGCGCGGATCGAGAACCTGCGACGGCACGCCGGGAACCGCCGTCGGCACGCGCAGGCCGAAGAGCGGGTCGGCGCGGTAGTCCGCCTGCTCCAACTGCCCCGCCAGGGCCGCGTCCAGCATCGCCCGCGTGTGCGCGATGTCCATGCGATGCCCCACGCCATACGGCCCGCCGCTCCACCCCGTGTTGACCAGCCAGACAGTCGCTTCGTGCTGCGTCAGCCGCTCGCCCAGCAGATGCGCGTAAACGGTCGGCGGCAGGGGCAGGAACGGCTGGCCGAAGCAGGCGCTGAACGTGGCCTGCGGCGCATTGCCCAGGCCGCGCTCGGTTCCGGCGATTTTGGCCGTGTAGCCGCTCAAATAATGGTAGCGCGCCTGCGCCAGCGTCAGGCGGCTGATAGGCGGGAGAACGCCGAACGCATCGGCGGTCAGGAACACGATGTGGCGCGGATGCCCGCCGACGCCGGGAATTCGCGCGCCGGGAATGTAAGTGATCGGATAGGCGGCGCGCGTGTTTTCCGTCAGCCGGTCGTCGTCGAAATCCAGACGGCGCGTAGCGTTGTCCATGACGACATTTTCCAGGACGGTTCCGAAGCGAAGCGCGCTCCAGATTTGCGGCTCGGCGGCCTGACTCAGGCGGATGCACTTGGCGTAGCAGCCGCCCTCGAAGTTGAAGACGCCCGCGTCACTCCAACCATGCTCGTCGTCGCCAATCAGGTCGCGGGTCGGGTCGGCGGAAAGCGTGGTTTTGCCGGTTCCGCTCAGGCCGAAGAACAGGGCCGTGT
This sequence comes from Chthonomonadales bacterium, assembly GCA_038230115.1. Taxonomy (GTDB): domain Bacteria; phylum Armatimonadota; class Chthonomonadetes; order Chthonomonadales; family Chthonomonadaceae; genus JBBRNU01. The sequence goes on from JBBRNU010000355.1 coordinate 4,006, forward strand.
CGCCGTTCGCGCGCCCGATGTTGGCCGAGCAGTGCATCGGGAAAACGCCCGCCTGCGGCAGCAAATAATTCAAAATCGTGAAGACGGTCTTTTTGATTTCGCCCGCGTATTCCGTGCCGCCGATCAGGGCGAGACGCCGCGCAAAGTCAATGGCGATGAAGGTCGCGCTGCGCGTTCCGTCTTCTTCGGGAACGGCCTGGCAGCCCGGCGCGGCCAGTATCGTGAAGCCCGCAGAGTCGTTGGCGGCGGTATCGGCGGCGAAAAGTTCGGGGCGCACGAACAGCTGATGCGCGAACAGGCTGTGCCACGCGCGCTCCGCGACGACGCGAACCGGCAGGCGGTAGCGCGCGTCGGCCCCGCCGTACAAATCCTGCACGTACACGTCCCGGCCCTCCAGATAGGCGGCGACGCGCCGATGCAGGCGGTCGAAATTCGCTTCCGAAAGGGGCTGGTTGACCGTTCCCCACCAGATTTTATCCCGCGAGGCCAGGTCTTCCACAATGTATTTGTCTTTGGGCGAGCGGCCCGTAAATTGTCCGGTTTCCACAACGAGCGCGCCGTTTTCGGCCAACCGGCCCTCGCCGAGCCGCAGGGCGATTTCGGTCAGAGCGGCTGCCGAAAGTTGTTCGTGAACCGCGCCCAGCGCGTGCAGCCCGCTCGCTTCCAGATTGTGCAGGGTCAATGCCATTCTCCTCTCGGCGGCGGATCGCCGCGTGTGCGCGCAAGTCGCCGCGCGTTCGTAAGCGGCGGGTGGCCGCTCGTCCAGGGGCGCGGCGGGTGGCCGCTCGTCCAGGGGCGCGGCGGGTGGCCGCGTCGTTCTAGTGTACCCCAAGCGTCCCGCAGGTCGGTTTCGCCGCCTTTGCAGACCCGCAATTCGTGACAATCCGCGCCGAACAAACGTATGCTTACCATTAGGCTTACCATACGGAAGGGTTGTCGGCGCGCGGCGGCAAAAGGGGAACGGAAATGCGGAGTCGAATTCTTATTGCGGGGCTGGTTCTGTGCCTGCTCGCGCTGTTCGTGCGGATGGCGACGCTGACGCCGCCCAGCAGACCCTACGCCGCGCCGGATTTGGAGCTGCCTCTCGCGGGCGGAAAAATCACCCGGCTTTCCGACCTGCGGGGCCAGGTGGTACTCCTGGATTTTTGGGCGACGTGGTGCGGGCCGTGCCGGCAAAGCGTTCCTGAACTGGAGCGGCTGCACCAGCGGTATGCCTCTCAGGGGCTGACGGTCATCGGGCTGGCCGAAGACGCCCCCGCGCAGGCCGCCCTCGTCGCCACAAGCCGGACGCGCTTGGGCATGACCTATC
>JBBRNU010000356.1:0-5296 GCA_038230115.1 Chthonomonadales bacterium
CGTGGATTTCAAATTGGGCTACTCGCCGGAGCGCATCAATCCCGGCGACAAGGAACACACGCTCGAAAAAATCATCAAGGTGGTGTCCGGCGAAGACGCGGACACGCTGGAGCGCGTGGCCGCCGCGTATGGCGAGATCATCGAGGCGGGCATTCATCGCGCGCCCTCCATCAAGGTGGCCGAGGCCGCCAAGGTGATCGAGAACACGCAGCGTGACCTGAACATCGCCCTGATGAACGAACTGGCCTTGATTTTCGACCGGCTGGGGGTTCGCACCCGCGACGTGCTGGCCGCCGCGCGCACCAAATGGAACTTCCTGCCGTTCAGCCCCGGTCTGGTTGGCGGGCATTGCATCGGCGTAGACCCGTATTACCTGACGACCAAAGCCGAAGAATTGGGCTACCATCCGCAGGTCATTCTGGCCGGGCGGCGCATCAACGACGGCATGGGCCAGCACCTCGCGCAGCGCCTGGTGAAATTGCTGGTTCACGCCGACGTTCCCGTGAAGTGCGCCCGCGTCGGCATTCTGGGCCTGACTTTCAAGGAAAACGTGCCGGATTTACGCAACAGCCGCGTTCCCGACATCGTGGCCGAGCTGCGACAGTTCGGCATCGAGCCGCTCGTGCATGATCCGGTCGCCGACCCGAACGCGGCCCGCGAAGAGTACAACATTGTCTTGCAGGATTGGGACGAGATGCACGCGCTGGACGGCGTGGTGCTGGCCGTCGGGCATCGGGCCTATCTGGAAATGCCGCGCGCCGTGTTTCGCGCCTGCGTCCGGCCCGGCGGCGTGCTGATGGACGTGAAATCCGTCCTTGATCCCGACCTGCTTCCGCCCGACGTGCGCTACTGGTGCTTGTAAAATTCGCAAAGAAGCGGATTAAGACTTCTAAGAGTGACGCGAAGAAATGAATTTCTCCGCCGCCCATTGCGCCACTTTCGACAGGCGTAGGGTTCCACAATACATTCTATGCAGCCGGACGACCGGGATACAAACCGACCCCGGATATTTTGCGAGAACTCAGGACGTGATGGGCCTGAGCGACGGGAGGGCAGGTTGAACGTTCCACTCGCGGACTTGCGAGCGCAATACCACGAACTGAAAGCCGAAATTGACGCCGCCCTGGTCAGCGTCATCGAAAGCGGTCACTTCATCAACGGCGACAAAGTGCGCCTTCTGGAAGAACAGGTCGCCGCCGCCTGCGGCGCCAATTTCGGCGTCGGCGTCGCCTCCGGCACAGACGCCCTCGTTCTGTCTCTAGTCGCCTGCGGTATCGGGCCGGGCGATGAAGTGGTCACGACCCCGTTCACGTTCGGAGCCACCACCGAGGCGATTGCCCTCGTCGGGGCCAAAGCCATTTATGTGGATATTGACCTTTGCACCTTCAATCTGGACGTCACGCAGATCGAAAGCGTCCTGACGCCCCGCACGAGAGGCATTCTGCCCGTAGACCTGTTCGGACAGATGGCCGACCGCGACACGCTCGCCGGTCTGGCCCGCCGCCATAATCTGCGCCTGATTATAGACTCGGCGCAGGCCGTCGGAGCGGATCAAAACGGGCAGCGCATCGCCGAGCTGGGCGATACCACCACGCTTTCCTTCTACCCCACCAAAAATCTGGGCGCGTATGGCGACGGCGGCATGGTTCTGACCAACGACCCTGCTCTGGCCGAGCGGCTGCAAAGCCTGCGCGGACATGGACAGAACGCCTACGGCTACCACGAGCGCATCGGCTATTGCAGCCGCCTCGATACGATGCAGGCCGTCGTGCTGCTGGCGAAGCTGCCGCATCTCGCGCGCTGGAACGCCGCCCGGCAGCGCAACGCCGCCCGCTACAGCGAATTGCTGGCCGACGCCGCAGGCCAGGATTTGACCCTGCCCCGCTGCGAACCGGGCTTCCAGCACGTCTATCACCAGTACACGATTCGCCACGCCCATCGCGACGCGTTGCAGGCGCATTTGCGGCGGCAGGGCGTGGATTCCAAAATCTTTTACCCGCTCTCCATGCACCTGCAAGTCGCCTACGCCTATCTTGGCTATCATGCGGGTGATTTCCCCAAATCCGAGCGGGCCACGCAGGAAGTTCTCTCTCTGCCCATCCATCCCGAACTGACCGACGCGCAAATCGCCTACGCCGCCGACGCTATCCGCGCCTTCTCGTCCTGACGCAAACGCCCTGAAAGTCGAAACGCACGGCCCCCGACTTGATTGTCATTACGAAGCGGCCCTTGCCTGCGGACGCATTTCCGGGGCGCGGTAGAGCGGAAATCTTTTGAAAGAAGCAGCCATGACGACGGTTACAATCGCGCTGCCGGACGAACCGATGCAGCGCCTCCAGGAACTTGCCGCCAACGCCGGAGTCGCGCCCAAAGAACTGCTGCGCGCCAGCGTCGAGCGCTGGCTTGCCCGTCCGAACGAAGACTTCACTCAGGCCGCAGCCTACGTTCTGAAAAAAAACGCTGAACTTTATCGGCGCCTGGCGTAATGCGCTATCTGATGTCAAACGAAATCTTGAAACTGCATCGTCTGACGTTGGAACAGTCGGGCGGAGCGGACGGAATACACGATCGAGGCGGAATGGAGTCAGCCGTCGCCCAACCCGCCATGACTTTCGGCGGACAGGAACTTTACCCGACGGTCGTAGAGAAAGCGGCGACGCTTTGTTTTTCGCTGGTAATGAACCACCCTTTTGTGGATGGTAACAAGCGTGTCGGCCACCTCGCAATGGAGACCTTTCTCGTGCTGAACGGCAAAGAAATAAAGGCTGCGGTTGACGTTCAGGAATAAATTATTCTACGTCTGGCGTCAGGATAATTGACGCGTGAAGAATTTACGGAATGGCTGCGCGCCTATATTGTGGAATTGTGACCCTGTGATCGGCCTACGCCGTTGGCGCGAGTAACCGGATCGTTAGTCCCCGTTCCTCACTCTTTCCTACCCTCCTCGCCTCCTCGTCCAAAAAGAACGTTTTGACACGGCAATCTGGCACGATTCTTGCACAGAAGCGTAGCGGAAGCGAAACCGAAGCGGGACGGAAACGAAACGACGCAAATCCCCACGACAAGCCAAAATAAATCGCCTCGACCTGCCGATACTAAGACAGTATTACTACCGGCTTCCCGCTGTTCCTACCCTTTCCCTACCAGGAGTAACCCGCAATGAAAGCGATGATATTGGCCGCCGGCGTCGGCTCGCGGCTCGATCCCCTCACCCGCAACGTCCCCAAACCTCTCGTCCCCATCCTCAACCGGCCCGTCATGGAATATCTCATTGACCTGCTGAAACAACACGGCTTCAACGAGATCATGGTCAACCTGCATTATCTCGGCGACCAAATCGAAGCCTATTTCGGCGACGGCTCCAAATGGGGCGTTCATATCGAATGGTCGCGCGAAGACCGTCTTTGGGGCGACGCGGGCAGCCTCAAGCGCGTCGAAGAATTCTTCAAGGACGACACGTTCCTGGTAATCGGCGGCGATGACCTGACCGACATGGACCTCACCAAAGTCGTCAAAACGCACCGCGACAAGGGCGCGCTCGCGACGATCGCGCTTTCCCTCGTGGACGACCCCAGCGAATATGGCATCGTCCTGATGAACGAAGACAGCCGTATCACCCGCTTTCTGGAAAAGCCCAAAGGCGAGGTCATGTTCTCCAACACCGCCAATACCGGCGTCTATGTCTTTCAGCCCGAAGTTTTCGAACTTATCCCGCGCGGCGTCTTTTATCTCTTCGGCAAGCAGGTGTTTCCGCTCCTCCTCGAACAGCGCCTGCCTCTTTACGGCCACCTTACCGCCGCCTATTGGAAGGACGTCGGCAACCTGGACGTCTATCAGCAGACGCATACCGACGTGCTGGCCGGGCGGGTCAACACGAAAATCCCGCTCAACGAAGTTCGCAAGTACGTCTGGATGGGCAATAACGTCGAGGTGGACGAAACGGCGGAAATCGGCTATCCGGTCGCCATTGGCGACAACGTCAAAATTCTCGCGGGCGCGCGTGTCCTGGAAAATACCGTCATCGGTAACAACTGCGCCGTCGAGGAGGGCGCGACCGTAAAAGACAGCATTCTGTGGGAGGGTGCGGTCGTTATGCGCCAGACCCATATCGAGCGCTGCGTCGTCGGCAAAGACTGCAAGGTGAAAACCAACGCCGCAATTTTCGATGGCATCATCGTGGACCCGCAGCGCCCGGAAAACCCCGTTGTGAAATAATTCACAGCGATTTCCCGCGCACGGCCCGCCGCCTCGCGAAACGCCCCGCCTTTTCGTCTCGTAGTCCCTGCGGGGAGGAACGGAAACCATGCGGCGAATCACGACAACGGCGGGCTTTTTGCTGATAACGATGCTGACGGCATTTGCGCTTGCGGGCTGCGGCAGGAGCGACGAGCGGGCCGCGCAGGAGACGGTGCAAAATTTCATGAGCGCTACCGCTCGACATGACGCGCCGGGCGCGAAAGCGAACCTGACTAGCCTGGCGCAGGCCAATGTCAACGAGGCCAATCCCGCCGGCAGCGCCAAAATGACGTTCGGTGGCGGCGGCGACTTCAGCGTGGGCGGGGCCGTCGTGACCGACGATCAGGCGACGGTTCCGGTCACGACGCGCGACCACAATCAGGAAACGACCCTGCATTTCAAACTGCGCCGTGAGGCCGGGCAGTGGCGTATCTTCGCCCTGACCACGCCGATTAAGCCGGGCGGAACCGAAATTACCCTGGATTTTGAACACCCGGAACGCATGGTCGGCGAAATGTTGAAGGCGCTGCCACAGGGCTTCAAGGAGGGCGCGCAGGCGATGGGCGAGGGAGCCAAAGCCTTCGGCGAGGGTTTCAAGGCGATGGGCGAGGCGTTCAAACAGGGCGCCGAAAACGCCAACCGTCCCAAAACGCCCTGACGCCAATTAGCCATGCTGCGCGACATTAGCGATTTGTGGCATTCTTGCGTGCTAAGGCCATCAGCCGAACTTTTTTGTGTAAAATGCTAATTTGATGGTTATGAGCGGAACATTGCGGCGTTTCGAGTCGTTTACTAGTGGAGAAGCGCGCTCCAATCGCCGATATTGAAACGATGAGTTTACTGCCGCGCATTCGTTTGTTCGCGCCCCGCGCGGGCCGATACAGAATGAAGGATTGAAACGCCGATGAGTTCGCTGTCGCCCAAACCGATTATCGCCCAACTGCATGGAACCTGGCGCGTGCCGCCCGGCATGACGTTCGCCCTCGTCGAGGATGTCGAGCGCCGTGTCTGGATCGTCGAGTCCTGCCCTGCCGGAACGCAGTTCTGGACGGTCGCGCAG
>JBBRNU010000357.1:0-5286 GCA_038230115.1 Chthonomonadales bacterium
ACCGCAAGGCCGGGTACAACATCGTCATGCTATGCGACCTGATCGAGGAACGCGCCCGCAAGCGGCAGCAAGCGTTCTTCCCGGACGCCCTGATTACGACCGATTACCGCGACGTTCTCAAGCGCGACGACATTGAAGTCGTGGACATCGCCACGCACCCGCGCGAGCGCGAGCCGCTGATCGAAGCCGCGCTGAACGCCCGCAAGCACGTCCTGAGCCAGAAACCGTTTGTGCTGAACCTGGATACCGGCGAGCGTCTGGCTGATCTGGCGGACGCGCAGGGCGTTCGCCTGGCGGTCAACCAGAACGGACGCTGGGCGCCGCACCTGAGCTACATTCGGCAGGCAGTTCGGCAGGGGCTGATTGGCGATTTGATAAGTCTGCACGTGGCGATGCACTGGGATCATTCGTGGACGCTCGGCACGCCCTTCGACAATATTCACGACCTGGTGCTGTACGACTTTGCGATTCACTGGTTCGATTTCGTCAGCCATTTGCTGGGCGAGCGCAAGGCGACGCGGGTTTGGGCGTCACGCAATCGGGCGCTGGGGCAGAAATCGAAGCCTCCCCTACTGGCGCAGGCGATGGTGGAATTCCCCGGCGGCCAGGCGTCGCTCATTTTTGACGCCAACACGCCGTTCGGCCACGAAGACCATACGTATGTCGGCGGAACGAAGGGATCGCTGACCAGCATCGGCAGCGGGATCGCCGATCAGACGGTCAAATTATACACGAAAGAAGGCGTCGCCACCCCGAAACTCGAAGGACTGTGGTTTACCGACGGGTTTCACGGCACGATGGGCGAGCTGCTCTGCGCGATCGAGGAGAACCGGGAGCCGATCAACAACGCGCGCGAAAACCTGAACAGTCTCGCGCTCTGCTTCGCAGCGATCGCCAGCGCGTCGGAAGGCGTTCCCAAAACGCCCGGCGAGGTGCGCCGCCTGCCCGCCGGTTCCGCGCCCGGCGCGGACGCCGCCTGATGACGGAACGGGACGCTCCGCCCATGTCCGCGTCAACGCCGCCGACCGACGCCCCGGCTGCGCTCGGCATTGATATCGGCGGCACGAACATCAAAATGGTTCGCGTGACGGCGCAGGGAGAAATCCTCGCGCAGTCGCAGGTTCCAACCAACGACGGCACGGATTGGATCGGCCAACTGCGTGAACAAATCGCGCGCATTGAGGCGGAACCGGGCGGTCGTATGGAACACATTGGTCTGGCCGCGCCCGGATTGGCGGCGCGCGACGGGCGCTCCATCGCGTGGATGCAGGGACGGCTCGAAGCGATCCAGGGCGTGGATTGGACGACGGCGCTGGGGCGAGCGCGCCCGGTTCCGGTCGTCAACGACGCGCACGCCGCCCTGCTCGGCGAAGTCTGGACGGGCGCGGCGCGGGGCAGTCGCAACGCCCTGCTGCTGACGCTGGGAACCGGGGTTGGGGGCGCGGCGCTGGTGGACGGTCGGCTCTTGCGGGGGCATATCGGGCGGGCCGGACATCTGGGACATATCAGCCTCGATCCCGACGGCCCGCCCGACATCGTGGGAACGCCTGGCAGCCTGGAAGACGCGATTGGCGACTGCACGGTCGCCCGGCGCTCCAAGGGACGTTTCGCCTCGACCGCGCAGTTGGTCGCGTCCGCGCAGACGGGCGACGCGGAAGCGAGCGCGCTCTGGCGACGCTCCCTCCACGCGCTGGCCTGCGGAATCGTCTCGCTCATCAACGTTCTCGACCCGGAAACGGTGATTCTGGGCGGCGGCGTTATCAAGGCAGGCCCGGCCCTGCTCGTCCCCTTGCAAGCGGAACTGGATCGCCTGGAATGGCGACCAACTGGCGCGAAAATCCGCCTGGTTCCCGCCGCGCTGGGCGAAATGGCGGGCGCGGTCGGCGCGGCGTGGCAGGCGCTGGCAAAGAACGAATAGCCCGGCGTCAAAACAGAATCGCGTAGGGGCGGGGCTTGCCCCGCCCTCCTTGCCCCGCCCCTACGACAAGCGCCGACGCCTTGCATTGTCTGCGAACTATAAATTGGATTTACGAGGAGAAACATGGCTAAACTGGTGTTGCTGCGGCACGGACAATCACAATGGAATCTGGAAAATCGGTTCACGGGCTGGATTGATATTCCGCTGACGGATGCGGGCATGGTGGAAGCGCAGGAGGCGGGCCAGAAGATTTCGATGGCGCAGATTCATCTCGATGAGGCGTTCACGTCCGTGTTGAAGCGCGCCATTGACACCCTGACAATCTGCCTGAGAGCGGCGGGGCAGGAAGGCATTCCTATCTCTTACGACGCGGCGCTGAACGAGCGGCATTACGGCGATTTGCAGGGGCTGAACAAAGACGAAACGGCGGAAAAGTTCGGGGCCGAGCAGGTGAAAATCTGGCGGCGCAGCTACGATGTGCCGCCGCCCAACGGCGAAAGTCTGAAGGACACCGCCGCCCGGACGCTGCCCTACTTCAACGCGAAAATCATTCCCGCGCTCAAGGCCGGGAAAAACGTCCTCATATCGGCGCACGGCAACAGCCTGCGCGCGATTGTCATGGTTCTGGACGGTCTGGACGAAGAACAAATCGTTGCGCTCAACATTCCCAATGGCGTTCCCATCGTCTACGATTTCGACGCGCTCGGCAGCCCGGTCAACAAGCACGAGTTGTAGGAAAGTGTGAGGCGCGGAGAAGAGGGTTTGAACCACAGAGGCGCAGAGACACAGAGAAATCCTGAGAAAAATCATGCTTGAAAAGCCGCCGCCCTTCCGCGAATTTGCGGGAACGGGCGGCTTTTTTTAGCGTTCGCTTTATGCAGGCAATCCGTCTGCCGGAGGTTAAAAATCTCGATTCAGGGGTAGCTTAACTTGGGTTGTTGGGGTTAAGAGCATCCACCGTTGCCGCGCTCGTCCTGCTTGGGATCGTTGGGGTTGGAGCGGTTCCAGAGGGCTTCCAGTTTTTTGCGCTCGCGTCGCGCCCGCCACCAGCGAACAGGGGACAGGCCGACCGAAACCGGCGCTTCTCGCTCCGATTCGCGGTCGAAATGGCGCATCCGCAGGGCCGGGCGCGGCGTTTTGGCTTGGGTCGCGCCGCCGAAGAAACCGCCCCGACCGGCATACCCCCGATAGGACGAACCGCCGTATTGGACGTAGGCATACGCCGCCGCGCAGCCGGAAAGCGCGAACAGGCCGAGAAGCGGCGGGCCGACCTCGTACCAGACGATCACGACTGTAAGCAGGGCGAGGAGCGGGGCCGGAACCGGAATGATTCCGAAGAAATTCAATACCTCGCGGCGGTTGAGCGCGCACCAGGCGATGGTTGGGGCGGCAATCGCGAAGCGCAGGCCCGCCAGTCCGACCTGCTGATGCAGTATCTGCCCGCCCGCCCAGGTCGTAAACGCCATCAGCGCGCTAAGAGCGACGAAAAATCCCGCAAACGTCCGCGCGCCCCAGCTGCGCTCCAGGCTGCCGCACATCATATAAGCCCACAGACAGGTGAACAGCAGCGCGAACGGAGGATCGAAATTGACGAGCGGCCACGTTACGAGCGTCCAGAAGCGCGGGAGCCACTCGCTGCCGATAAACGCCAGGGACAGCGTCGGGACGCTCGCCCGCGCAATATTCCCGATGAAGAAAGTCAGGATGTTGGCGGCGATGAGAAACATTGTGACGGGAATGCCCGCGCCAAAAAAAGCCTTGTGTAATCGTCTTCCGGGGTTATCGTACATGGACGTTCGCCTTTATTGAAACCGTCTTGAAGCGGGCTGGCAGGGTTGCGCCTTTCTGTAATATCGGCGTCTTGGCCCCGGCTTCATTATACACCATACGCGAAAATCAAGGGCAGGGCGGCGAAACGGCATAAAACGGTTTCGTCCGCGCATGATAAAACAAAACCTCGCCTTCACAGAGGAAGAAGGCGAGGTTTTTGCGCGGGGGGCGAGCGTTGCCTCAGGAAAACAGGCCGGTAATGACTTTGCCCTTGACCAATTCGCGCGGCTGGTTCAAATGGTTGTAAATGATCGTGTCGGCGGTGATGCCCAGCGTGTGGTAAACCGTCGCCAGAATGTCGGTCGGGTGGACGGAGTTTTCAATTGGCGAGGAGCCTGTCGCGTCGGACTTGCCATACACCTGACCGGGCTTGACGCCGCCGCCCGCGATCAGAGCCGTGTAGCAGTAGGGCCAATGGTCGCGCCCGTCCGGGCTGTTGGAGTTGCCCGACGTGCTGACGCCCAGGCGCGGCGAGCGCCCGAATTCGCCGACCGCCAGAACGAGCGTGCTGTCAAGCATTCCGCGCTGATGCAGGTCTTCGATCAAGGCCGAAAGCGCGCTGTCGAGTTTGGGGCAGTGCAGATTTTTGAGCGGGCCGAAGTTGGCGGCGTGCGTATCCCAGGCGGTTTTCGTCGGATCGCCGTTCGCGACCGAGGGCCAGTTCACCTGCACGAAGCGCGTTCCGGCCTGAATCAGACGGCGGGCGAGCAGGGCCGACTGCCCGAACGTGTGCCGCCCATAATGGTCGCGCACGGCAGCCGGTTCCTCGTTCAAGTCGAAGGCTTTGCGCGCCCGCCCGGACAAAATCAAGCCCAGCGCTTTCTCGTAATAGGCGTCGAGTGCGTAGCTGCTGACCGCCTTTTCCAAATCCGGCATTCCGGCGTCCAGCAATTTTCGCAGGTTGGCGCGGCCTTCCAGACGGGCTTTCGAGATTTCCTGCCGCAGCGTGAAGTCGTCGAGCTTGATCTTGTCCATTTTGGACTGATCCATGTCGTCGCCCGCCGGGTACATGTAGTAAGGGTCGTAGGCCTTGCCCAGAAAGCCCGCCGTTCCCGCTTTGCCGATGACGCTGCTTTCCTGAAGCGGGCGCGGCAGCATCACGAACGGCAGCATCGGCACGTCAGGCGGCAGAAACTTGGCGATGTGCGACCCCAGGTTCGGGTAATCGGAAGGCGAAGGCGGCTCCAGCTGACCGGACGGCGACACCTTGTCGGCCTGCTCGCCCGTGAGCATCTGGTACATGGCGGCGGTGTGGTTGAACAGGCCGTTGGGCGTGTAGGAAACCGAGCGGATCAGGGTCGCCTTGTCCATCTGCTGCGCCAGACGCGGCATGACTTCCGAGAGCCAGATGCCCGGCACGTTGGTGCGGATCGGCTTGAACTCGCCGCGCACGTTGGCGGGCGCGTCCGGTTTCGGGTCCCAGATGTCAATGTGGCTCGGCCCGCCCTGCAAGTAAAGAAGAATGACGGACTTCGCCGCGCCGAACCCGCCTTTTCCCTTTGTCGTCGCGGCATTATTGGTAGCGGCCTGGGCTTCCA
>JBBRNU010000358.1:0-5269 GCA_038230115.1 Chthonomonadales bacterium
AGAACGTGTTCGCCGACGACAACGCGATACCCGCGCGCCTCGATTTCCTCAATCCCGCGGCTCAGGGCTTCCGGGGCGACCGGACTGGCGGGCGCGACAATGCCAATAACGTCGCCGGGGCGCAAAGACGGGGGCGTTCGCATGAGGGTTCCGCTCGGCTCGGTCAGCGCGTCGTGCCGCTCAGCGATTGGCTCGGCGGCGCGGCGTCCTGAGTGGCGTCCGGGGCGGCATCAGAACCGTTGGGGCGAAGATCGGGTGCATTCACGCGGGCGGGAGACGCCGCGCCTGCGGGCGTGGCGACGGCGGTTAGTCCCTCGCCGACGCGTCGGGTTTGGCCGACCATCCAGGTGGAAGGGAAGCCGCGCAGCGTGATGCCATTGTCGGCCAGCGAAGTGATACGATATCCAGCGATACGGTCGCCCACGCGCTTGAAAACGGTTTGCTCGCCGCCCGCGCTGCCGCTGCCCTCATGGATCGTCAGCATGGCGAAACTGTCCGCGCCGGTCACGACGCCATCTAAGCGCGCTTCGACGGGCGCGACGGTCGGAAGGGAATTGCGCGGCGGAATTTTCTCGCCAACGCGCGTGCCGGACGGAAACGCATTGAAGCGCACGGGCGGCAGAAACGCCGGGCCGTTATTGGCGCTGATGGAGGGCAGGGGCGCGCTGATTCGCACGACGGGCGGTTTCGCCACCGGCGCGACGATAGGGCGGAAAGCGTCGCCGCGCCCTGCGGACGCGGGCGGCAGCTGCCCGGCGGCAGGATCGGCGTCCAGTTGATCGTCAAAGAAGCGCATCTGCCCGGTTCCGGCCTGCTGGTTCGCCCCGGACGCGCTGGCGACCTGGAGGGCGGGGCTGCCCGAAGCCGCCGTGACCGCGCTGCTCGGCGGCTGCGCGCTGGCAGACGGGTCGGGCGTGGCGGCGGACGGTGCGCTGAACGCCATGTACGCCTTCGCAATGACAAACAGCAGCACAACGCCGATGGCGACGGACAGCGCAATTATTTTAGGTCGGTCATTGGGATTGTTTTGCATACCTTCCCCTTCATTCTTTTCACAAAGGCCGCGCGTTCTCCGCAAACGTCCGGCAATTCCTTCGGCGAATGCCTGACGTCACGCCTAATCGGAATTGCGGCCTTCCCTTTTTGCGCCGGGGCGCTTTTTTGCGGTTCAATGAAAGCCACGCCGCGAAGAAATTCTTTCCGTCGCAATGCGACGAATTCCCTCTGCGCGGCGGCTTAATTCTTCGTTAGTCCTTCAGCAGATGGGGCGTGACAAAGACCAGCACTTCGCGCCGCAGATGATCGCGCCCGTGATTGCGGAAAAACTGCCCGATGAGCGGCAGGTCGCCCAGAATCGGCACTTTGGTAAAGGTCTTCGTATCCTCGTCCTGAAGCAGGCCGCCAATCACGATTGTCTCGCCGCTTCGCACGCGCACCGTCGTGTCGGCCTCGCGCTGAAAGGTGGAAAAAAGGCCGGTGCGCGGATCGGTCGCGCCGCCCGAACTATAAATCGGATGGACGCGCAGCGTGATTTGCCCGTCGCTGTTGACGCGCGGGCGCATTTGCAAAATGATGCCGACAGGAATTTCCACAACCGAGTTCAGCACGATGTTGCTGGTTCCCAATCCCGTCGGCACGCTGGCGACGCTGACGCGCCGGGTCTCGCCCACGAAGACGATGCCCGACTGGTTGTCGAGCGCGGTAATCGTCGGCTTCGCCAGAATTCGCACGTCGGAGCGCTGGAAGAAAGCGTTCAGCGTGGCCGCGAAATTGATGGGCAGGCGGCCAAAGTTGCCGATGGAAAACTTGTCGCGCACCTGGGGCGAGCCGGGAATGTCCAGCGCGGTCGTGCTGTTGCGCTCAAAAACCGTCGAGGTGATCGAGCCGGACCATTCAATGCCCAGGTTCTGCGTCACTTCCGGGTTCGTGCTGACGACTTTGACGTCGAGCGAGACTTGCGGCGTCGGCACGTCCAGACTTCCCAGCAGCTTCAGCGCGGCCTGCACCGTGTCTTCCGTGCCGCCCAGAATTAGCGAGCGCGCGTCGTAGCCGACGGTCGAGTTCTGGCTGCCCCCGCCGCTGCCCGCGCCCCCGCCGCTCGTGCCGGTATCCGACGAGGAAGAGGAATCGCTGCCCCCGCCGGAGCCGCCTCCGCTGCCGCCGGACGAGGAACCTCCGCTCGACCCGCTCGACGAGCCGCCGCTCGAACTGCCCGACCCGCCGAGCGAGTTGGCCGTGGACAGGTTGATGCGCGTGTTGGGAATGTGATACGGCTCCGGCCCCGCCACGACGGTCAGGTTTTGCACCGCTTCGCGCAGCGTGTTGACCAAGCCCCGCGCGCTGGAATATTTGACCTGATAGACGACATAGCGCGCGTTGGCGTCCTTGCCCTTGTCCAGCGTGCGAATGAAATCCTGCGCCCGCTGCACTTCGCCGCGCGGCCCGGTAAACGCAATGGTCGTATCGCCGATTTTCTGCGCCTTGAGCAAGGGGAATTGCGCCGTCAGGACGGTTTGAATGTCCGCTGCGGGCGCGTACAGCAGGGGAACCGAAACGCTGGTAAGGGGTTCGGCCAGCGGCGAGTCGAGTTCCTGCACGATTGTGCGCGCTTTGGCAATGTCCTCGGGCGCTCCGATGAGCAGAATGCTGCGGCCCGCCGCCCGCGCTGTCAGAAAGGGAACCGCCTCCTTGATCTGACTGACCGCGCTGGCCGTGGCGATGTTTTGCAGCGGCACGCGCTCCTCGACGCCGTACTGCGCCAGCGACTGGGCGATTCGGTCCAGTTTGTCCACGATGTAGGCGTTGCCGATTTTGCGGTAGGCATAGCCCGACTGCGCGGCGACGAGTCGAAAGGCCCGCTCCACGCTGATATTGTTGAGATAAATCGAGACCGTCGCCTTGAGGTCTTCCGGGACCACGATGTCAGCATGGGCGATGTGGGCGAGGGCGGTAAACACTTTCGAGGCTTCCGTGTTGAACCGCAATCCGCGCACCATTTGCCCCGTGTTATCGTCCTGCGTCTGCCGCCCGGCGCTTGCGGGCGGCGCGGGCGCGAAAACGACCGCGCAGGCCAGTCCGGTCAGCCAACCATTACGAACGCGCATTCCATCCTCCTGCTTACCTTCTCAAGCGGCGCGCGTACAAAATCGCCGCGCCTGCGTCCCGGTTCTTGAATCGCCCGGTTTTTTGTTCCTGCTTTTTTACTGTTATGCCGCACGTTCCGCCGCTGCGTCCAGACCCGTCGGTTAAAACGTGCCGAAAGTGACATGAGAGCCGTCGTTTAGCGGGCGTACCCAAAACTCGTTGGCATGATGCGTCTTGACGTGACCATCCACGAAAAGATAGTTGGACGCCCCGAAATGCCGCTCCGCCCCAAGCGGTTCAACAGGAAGCAAATCTAAGTACTCGCGCAGGTACATTCCGCCGCTCCCCCGTGAACGGTCGCTGTCATCCGTGCCGAAATA
This sequence comes from Chthonomonadales bacterium, assembly GCA_038230115.1. Taxonomy (GTDB): domain Bacteria; phylum Armatimonadota; class Chthonomonadetes; order Chthonomonadales; family Chthonomonadaceae; genus JBBRNU01. The sequence goes on from JBBRNU010000358.1 coordinate 3,465, forward strand.
AGCGACGAGACCCGGTCGAACTTCGGCAACTGCAGAAGCAAGCGAGGGATAGCGAATTTTGGACAGCGGGATGCCAACCGCTGCAAATCTATTCCCGCCAAGCGGCTCCAGATGGTTCAGCAGTAAGTTGAGGGCGTAACCGCTCGCGCACGCTTGATTTTCGGCCAGTCGCCGAGACGTCTGGCCGCTTTCGGGACAGATGAGAACGCCGCCTTTTTGAAAGGGAAGCAGCGTCTCAACCCAGCATAGTCCCTCTGGCATCGCGTCAGAACCATTCTCGACAACGAAAGTTCCCGTGGAGATAAGCGGAAAGGTTTCGTCATAGTCAGCCAGATAGAGCGCGATTGCGCTGCCGTATTGCCGCAAATTGGATTGGCACACGCTTTGCCGCGCTTTGCCCCGGCTTTGCGCCAACACAGGAAACAGCAGCGCGGCTAAAATTGCCATCACCGCCAGAACGACCAACAGTTCGATCAAAGTAAAACCGGTTCCGGTTTTTGGAAGTCGCTTCATGCTAAACTCATGCGGGACAGACTTTTTTCGCTGGAATTTGACTGCCTTTCGCTGAACGCCGAAAACCTACCAACCGGGCGGCACGGCATTGTCATTCCCCATCTGCCAGTAGACCAGCCAGTAGTAAAGTTTCGCATCGTGATCGGTGATGTTGCCCATGATCGAATAGAAGCGACTCTTGGGCAGGGCGGCGTAAATCTGCGCCTTCTGCTGCGGGTTCAGCCCGGCGAGAAACGCTTCGAAATCGCTGGCGCTGACCCCTTCTTGCGTGAGCATGGCGGCGATCTGCGCGTCGGTGTTGCTGTTGAGAAGCGTCATCACATCATCGAACGCGAGCGGGCCGGACAGGAGAGCCGCGAGCCGGGCAAAATTGGACGGCGGAGCTTGCGACGGGCCAAGATTGTTGGGCGCGATTTTGGGTCTATGAGCATCAACACAGGCTTGAATGTCCTCAGACGATTTGAAGTGGGTCACGCAGTAAATCTCCCAATTGGGAGTGTTTATGCTGCTTGGAGGGCTGCCACAGCCTGCGAGCAAGATGATGGCGATACGGTGGCAGACGCTACGGCGAAAGAACGTGACCGCATCTTGAATTGGTATCGCATACATTCCTCCTGAAATCGGGGCAATGCTTGACGAAACGATCAGCGTTTTGATTGTCTACCGGCTTTTTAGTGGCAAACTCTTACTGCCCGCCCAGCGTGTTGGGGGCGGCGGGCGAAAGCGAGCGCTGGCGACTGTCGGACGGAGCGGGAACCGCCGGGTTTTGCGGCGCCAGTTCGCCCGCGCCGCTTGGATTTCCCTCCGCGCCGGGAACGCCCGACAAAATCGGGTTCAGGGCGGCGTCCGGCGGGCGCACGAACCGCGTCAGCACGTAGGTCGCGCGCAGACTGGCGCTTTTGCTGTCTTCCGAAGCGATTTGCAGACTGTTGATATTGATGGTTCGCACCTGGTACTTGTAGTTGCGAAGCAGATACGTGAACTGACGAATGCCGGAAAATTGCCCGACTACAACGATGCCGCTGGAAATCGCCCGCTCGGAAAGCGGCAGGTTCGCGAGCGAATATTCCGGCTTCGCAGGCGGCTGACCGTCCTTGGTCGTGGACGACATGGCCGATCCCGAAGTCGCCGCTGTCGCGCTGCGGCCAATCGTGGGCAGCGGGGCCAGGGCTGCGCGGAGCAGGCTGACTTGCTTGACGCCGGACGCCAGCATGAGCCGCTGCAACTGGCTCAGGAACTCGGCGTCCTCGCGTCCGTTGTCGGGCGCGCTGATGACCCCGCTGGGGTGCGCG
>JBBRNU010000359.1:0-5259 GCA_038230115.1 Chthonomonadales bacterium
GCAGCGGAAACTTCACGCAGCAGGATGTCACGGAAGTAGCGCGCTGCTTCACGGGCTGGACGCGCGGAACCGATCCGAAACAATCCAGTTTCGGAAAATTCGTGTTCGACGCCAGCGCGCATGACAACAATTCCAAGATTGTCTTGGGTCACGTGATTGCGGCGGGAGGCGGCGTCACCGATGGCGATCAGGTATTGAGCATTCTGGCGACGCACCCCGGCACAGCCCAGCACATCGCCGTGAAGATGCTCCAGTGGCTGCTATGTGAAAACCCTTCGGACGCGCTGGTCGGCCAGATCGCACAGGTCTACACGCGAACCGGCGGCGACATCAAGATGCTGATTCGCGCTATTCTCAGCCCCGCGACGCTGCAAGGCGCCCCGGCAAAGTTCAAACGGCCTTTGCATCTCGCCGCGTCCGGCCTGCGCGCGACGTCGGCCAGCGTGAGCAAAGTGGACTTTGTGCGGGGGCGGCTGGAAGGTATGGGACAGACCCTGTTCGGGTGGTCGCCGCCCAACGGGTATCCCGATACGCAGGCGTACTGGGCCGCCGCCATGCTGCCGCGCTGGAACTTCGGGATGGACCTGCTGTTCGGACAGATCGCCCACGCTTACGTGGATTGCGGGGCGTTGATGGCCGCGAAGACCATTTCCGACGTGGTGCAGATGATCAACACAGGCATATTCGCAGGCGAAATATCGGGCGCGCTGGCTTCGTCTCTGACCGCCTTTCTGATACAGAACCCGAAAGATGCGCGCGTCAGCGCCGTCGCGCTCGCGCTGGCCTCTCCCGATTTTCAGTGGTATTGAAACGGTGGCGATACGAAAATCGGAACCGTATCGAAAGCGCGTATCGGCTCGGGGTTCCCAAGCGGGAAAGGCGGCGTGAAAGTCGTTTGGCCTGATGAACCGCGTGGGCAAGGCCACATCAAAGCCGTGTGGAAGCGATAATTTCTTAAACGCTCATTTTCAAACCGGGACTGCGTGGAGCGCAGCCGAGTTTGCAAGGATAAATAGCAATGAATGATTTCGAATCGCCGGGCTGCCAGGAGTACAACGACCTGTCACGGCGGCAATTTCTGCGCGGCGCGGCCAGCGCGGCCCTGGCGTCTACGCTGGTTCCGGCCTGGCTGCCTCAGGTGTCCTACGCGCAGCATCACAGTTCTTCGCGCGATACGCTGGTGTCGCTTTATCTGCGGGGCGGAACCGACGGCCTGAGCTTGTGCGTGCCGTATGGCGACCCGAATTATTATGCGGCGGGGGTGCGGCCCACGCTGGCGGTCGCCCGCCCCGACAGCCGGGGCGCCAACCGCGCCCTCGACCTCGACGGCTTTTTCGGACTGCCCCCGGCAATGGCCGCGCTGCGCGACGCTTACAACGCCAAGCATCTGCTGATGGTTCACGCGACGGGTTCCACGTCCGCGACGCACTCGCACTTCGACGCGCAGCGTTACATGGAGGTGGGCAAGCCGGAAGACATCAATCTGCAGACCGGCTGGCTGGGGCGGCACTTAGCCAGCGTCGCGCCCCTCCAGGCCAACGCGCCCCTGCGCGCCCTCAGCTTGGGCTTTACGCTGCCGACGACGCTGGCGGGCGCAGACAAAACGACCGCCACGCCCAACCCGGACGGCGTTGTCCTCGCGGACAACCCCAGATACGCTCAGCAGACGCGCGACTGGCTCAATCAGGCTTACGCGCCCACGTCCGCCCCGGTTCAAACGGCGGCCTCCTGCGCGCTGCAAACGCTCGACCTGCTGCACAGCATCAATTTTGCTGGCTACGTTCCCGCGAACGGCGTGACGTATCCCAACTCGCTGCTCGGCAGGTCGCTCAAATCCGCTGCCGCCCTGATCAAGGCGCAGGTCGGCGTGGAAGCGATCCATACCGACTATGGCCTGTGGGACACGCACAGTCAGCAGGGCGTCATTTACGGATACATGGCGGGGCTGATGCAGGATTTCGCGCAGTCGCTCGGCGCGTTTCACGCCGACGTGATTGCCGACAAACGGAACCAAACCACGCTCGTCGCCGTTTCCGAGTTCGGGCGCACCGTGCAGGAAAACGCCAGCCAGGGAACCGATCACGGGCATGGCAACGTGATGTTTCTGATGGGCGGCGATATCAAAGGCGGGCGCGTTCTGTCGAAATGGCCGGGCCTGCACCACGACCAGCTTTACCAGGGCGCGGATTTGCAGGTCACCATTGATCATCGCGACATTCTGGCCGAAGTGGTCGCGAAACGGCTGGGTAACGCCAACCTCGATGTGGTTTTTCCGGGATACGCGCCGACTTTCCAGGGCGTCACGGTATAACCGCCGATCCCTGCGATCCCTGTAAAGCGTCAACCTTCGCGCGCCGCTCGATAAGCATGGACCGGGCGGCGCGCGTTGACACGTATATAGGATGGAAACGCGGCGGGAAATTGGAAGGGATGAATTTTCGCCGTGCAAACGAGGCGGCGCGGTTCTAATTGCCAGCAGGCCGCGCCGCCTACAGAATGGCGGTTATAGTTTCGCGCCGCCGCTGGCTTCGATGAAGTTGGCCGTGACCCATCCGGCGTCGTCGCTGGCGATCAGCAACGCGGCGTTGGCGATGTCTTCGGGCTTGCCGACGCGCTTGATGCTCGCGATGTCAATTACCATCTGTACGCCCTCCGGCGTCTTGAGCCAATCGTTCATGTCGGTTTCGATGGCGCCGGGCGCGAGGCTGTTGACCGTGATGCCGCGCGCTCCGGCAAGCGACGCGAAATTCCGGGTCAGGACGTCTACCGCGCCTTTGGTGGCTGAATAAGCCGCGACGCCCGGAAAGACGACGCGCGAAACCGCACTGGACAGGTTGATGATGCGCCCGTTATCGCGCAGGCGCGGCAGGGCCTGCTGCGTTGTGAAGAACAGCCCCTTGACGTTGACGTCGAAGAGATAATCGAACTGCGCCTCGGTCGTGTCGGCGAATTCCCCCATGACGACCACGCCCGCGTTGTTGACCAGGATGTCGAATTGGGCCGACCCGGCGCGCGCTAAGAGTTCGCGGTCGAGGTTTTCAAACAGCGTCGCGATGCTGGCGACCTGGCCGATGTCGGCCTGAAGCGCGAAGGCGCGTCCGCCCGCGTCCGTAATCGCCGCGACGACCGCTCCGGCCTCGTCGCGGCTTTTGCCGTAGTGAACGGCGACGAGCGCGCCTTCCTGCGCGAAACGCAGCGCAATCGCCTTGCCGATACCCCGGCTCGCGCCGGTCACGAGCGCAACCTTGTTTGTCAATGCCGCCATGTCCGTTCTCCTTTGTTGACGCGGGTTGTGAAACGTTCGTTTCACAACCCAGATAAAAAAATCAGTCGAGGCACGAAAGCGCGACGTCCACGATGTTTTGCAGGAGCGCGCGGTCTTGCGTCGCCCGCAGGGTCACGTTCAGACCCTGCATCATGCTGTAGAGAAAGCGGGCCAGGGCGCGCGGCTCGTGGCGCAGACCGATCTCGCCCGTCGCCTGCGCTTCCTGCAGCGCTTTGTGCAGAACCGCCTCCATGCGCGCCTGGTTGTCGGCGATGATGCGGGCGGCTTCCGGGTCGTGCGGGGCCAGCTCGATGGTCGTGTTGGCGACCAGACAGCCGTTCGCCGCGCCGCTCAGATTGGCTTCGATCTGCCCTTCCAACAGGCGTCGAAGCGCCGGTTTTTTCGGGCCGGGCGCTTCCAGGACGGCCTGCAGCCTGGTTTCATTACGCTGGACATAGCGTTCCAGCGCGGCCAGAAACAGGGCGTGTTTTTCGCCGAAGCGGTTGTAGAGGCTGGAGCGGTTCAGGCCCGTCGCTTCCACCAAGTCCTGCACGCTGGTCGCCTCGCAGCCGCGCCCGCAGAACAACTGCATCACTGTTTCCAACACCGCGTCGGCGTCGAATTCCGGGGGACGCGCCATTTCGATATCCTCGACTGCAATACAAAGTTAAGAACGTTTATTCTGAAACGTTGGTTCCACAATACCGCGCGATTGCGCCGGTTCATGAAAAAATATTGAATTTCGCCGGGGAAGGGGGTACTCTGGTTGTCCCGCCGCGAACATTTGTTCCCGCCGCGAACGTTCGCCCCGACCGCGACTTTCGCCTTGATTACACGCGACTACAAACGGATACAAGGAGATTATAACATGGCTGGCGCCGAATTGCTGGAAACGGCTCCTGAATCCCTCGTCGGGGACGCGCCGTTCGTCTCGACCGCGAGCGCTTTCGACAAACTGCGCGAAACCGACCCGGAGATTTACGATTTGACCGTCGCGGAAACGCGCCGTCAGGCCCACATCGTGCGCCTGATCCCGTCCGAAAATTACACGACGGCGGCGGTCATGCAGGCGATGGCGACCGTGTTCTGCAACAAATATTCCGAGGGGTATCCCGGCAAGCGCTATTATGAGGGCAACGAAATCGTGGACGCGGTGGAAAACCTGGCCCGCGACCGCGCCAAAAAACTGTTCGGGGCCGACCATGCCAACGTGCAGCCCCACAGCGGCTCGCCCGCGAACATGGCCGCCTATTACGCCCTGATGCGCCCCGGCGACAAGGTGTTGGGAATGCACCTGCCGAGCGGCGGGCATCTCACGCACGGGTGGAACGTGAACTTCAGCGGCGTGTTATATACGTCCAGTTTTTACGGCTACAACCAGGCGCAGGGCGTGACCGGCATGAACCCGGAAACGGGCGAGCTGGATTACGACGAAATCCGCCAGATCGCCCTGCGCGAGCGGCCCAAAGTGATTTTCGCGGGCGGCACGGCCTATCCGCGCATGTGGGACTTCGCCCGGTTCCGCGCGATTGCCGACGAGGTGGACGCCTATCTGGTGGCCGACATCGCGCACATCAATGGCCTGATTGTCGGCGGCGTGCATCCTGACCCGGTTCCCTTCGCCGACGTGGTGACCAGCACGAGTCACAAGGCGATTCGCGGGCCGCGTGGCGGTTTTATTCTGTGCCGGGACGAGGCAATGAAGGACGCCCCGGACGAGCGGCTGCCCGACCGCATTGACAAGGCGGTTTTTCCGACCTTGCAGGGCGGGCCGCACGGCAACACGATGGCGGCGCTCGCCGTGTGCTTCCGCGAAGCCATGACCGAGGATTTCCGCCAGTACGCCCGGCAGATCGTCGCCAACGCCAAATCGCTCGCCCAATCGCTGCTGGCGCGCGGCTTCACGCTGGTAACGGGCGGCACGGACAATCATTTGATTCTGGTGGACGTGATGCGGTCGCGCAATATCCCCGGCAAACCCTTCGCCCGCGCGC
>JBBRNU010000360.1:0-5250 GCA_038230115.1 Chthonomonadales bacterium
CGAATGGGAAGACGAACGCACGCCGTCCGTATCGCAGGCGGCAACGGGAGCGACAGGGGAGCCGCCGGCGCTGGCCCGGCTCGACGCCCTGCTGCCAACCGACCCGGTAACGGGCGCGACGACCGCTTTGGCCCTGCGCTGTTATCTGGCGGCGATGATGGAGATGGCGGCGCGCAAATCGCAGCCCCTGGCCCTGATTGCGCTGGCTGTGGACGACTGCCCGATTCTGGATTTCCTGGGGGAGGAGGGGGCCGCGCTGATCGGGCGGGCGATGGCGCGCTGCCTGCGACAGGAAACGCGCGCGTATGACGTGGCGGGCCGCGCTTCCGACGAATCCGTCGAGGGCATTCCCGGCTTCGTGATCGTCTGCCCGCTGATGGACGAGGTCGCGGCGGTCGCGCTCGCCGAGCGGATGCGCGCCGTTATGACGGCCCATGCCGCGATGGGCGCGCGGCCCTGGCTGACCCTGAGCCTGGGCGTGGCGGGCATGGCGCTGGATACGACGACGCCCGACGCGCTTTTATCCCGCGCGGAGTCGGCCCTGCGCCGGGCGCGACGGCAGGGCGGGGGGCGCGTGTGGGGGCATTCCGACACGCTGCGCCAGATCGTCCACGATCACGACACGGAGCCGGAGTCGCCCCCGGAAGCTCGCGATTGACAGGACGACGGTTAAATTTTTGGGATAATCTTTGATAGCCGCAAAAAAGCGCTGGCGCAAAAGGAAATGCCAATAATTTTCTCTTTTGCGCTTTCTGCGCCTTTTTGCGGCTAATCTTCTCGGAGGGCGCGGGCAAACATCCGCCGCGCGAAAGTATGCGTTATGCTGGATAGAACCACTATTTTATCGAAATCCTGGGCGACAGAAAAAGAAGACGTTGGCGTTCTTGACCGCCTGGCCGATGCCGGGCCGAAATCTGCGGCGACGCCCGCTACCCTGACCCTGACAAATTATGGAGACGAAACGTCAGCGTCGCGGGTGCGAATTTTGATTGTGGAAGGCGATGGGGCGACGCGCGCCGAGTTTGTGGCAGCCCTGACGCGCGAGGGATACGAGACCGTTGGAGCCGGTTCGAAAGAAGCGGGGCTGGCGCTCCTGCAATCCGGCAGGTTCGACCTGGCGCTGTGCGGCCTGATGGCGCCGGAGCAGGACGGGTTCGCGTTCCTGCACGCCGCGCTCGTCGCCAGCCCGGATACGCCGGTCGTCATCGTCGCCGAGGAGGGCGGCGGGGAACGGGCGCGGCGGGCGATCCATGAGGGGGCCAGCGACTTTTTGCTCAGGCCGTTCCGACCGGGCGAACTGCCGACGGTCGTGGCGCGCAATCTGACCCGGCAGGCGATGCAGCGCAAAGACGCCCTGCGCTGCCAACTGGCGCTGCAAACTTCGGAGGAAACCTTGCTGGACGCGCTGCTGTCGGCGCTGAACTTGCGGGACACGGAAACCGAGGGGCATTCCGAGCGCGTTACGGCCTACACGATGGAACTGGCGGATCGGTTCGGCCTGCCCGAATCGGAACTGTATCCTATCGAGCGGGGCGCTCTGCTCCACGACATCGGCAAAATCGGGATTTCCGACCAGATTTTGCTGAAGCCGGGACCCTTGACCCCGGAAGAGTGGGTCGAAATGCGAAAGCACCCGGTAATCGGCTATGAAATGTGCGCCCGGATCGCGATGCTTCAGGACGCGGCCCAAATCGTGCGGCATCATCACGAGGCATGGGACGGGCAGGGCTACCCGGACGGCCTGGCGGGCGAGGCGATTCCTTTGGGCGCGCGGCTGTTCGCAATCGCCGATACGCTCGATGCGATGACGAGCGACCGCCCGTACCGCGCGGCATTGTCGTTCGCCGCCGCCCGCGAGGAGATCGAGAAGAACCGCCGGCGGCAGTTCGATCCCGACGCGGTGGCGGCGTTTCTGGAGGTTCCCGAAGCGCGCTGGCAGGCTATCCGCGTCCTGGCGGAAAAACTGCGCCACGTTCGGCAGGGGGGTTAGAAACTTACGTTATGCATGCGTTTGCCGGAGGTTGAAAACCCCCGGCCAACGCCGCACTTTGGCGCCGGGGGGGCAACCTCTGGCAAGTTCCGGCAAACCGTTCGGCTGCGTGGAATGAAGTTGGTAAATCAGGGCGTCCGAATCAGTACCAGCAATTCGTCGCGGCGGCGTTCCATGTCGGCCTTCGAGCTGGCTTCGAGATTGAGCCGGACGACGGGGTCATTGGCCGAAGGGCGCACGTTGAAATGCCAGTCCGGGTATTCCACTGTGATGCCGTCCCGGAAATCGTGCTGCCCGTCGGCGTACTGCGTTTGGATGCGCTCCATTACGGCCTGCGTGCTTGGCACGGTGGAATTAATCTCGCCGGAAACGTAGTACGCGCCCAGACTGGCGACAAGTTCACTTAAGGGCGCTTTGGCTTCCGAAAGCATTTGCAGGATCGAGAGCAGGGGAATGTAGCCGTTGTCGGCGTACCAGTGGTCGCGGAAGTAATAATGCCCCGACACCTCGCCGCCGAAGACCGCGTTCTCGGCCCGCATCGTCCGCTTGATGTAAGAATGCCCGACGCGCTCGGCGACCGCTTTGCCGCCCGCCTTCGCCACGCCCTCCTTCACCGCGCGCGACGCCCGCAAATCATACACGATGGTCGCGCCGGGAGCGCGCCGCAAAAAGTGTTTCGCCACGAGCGTGGTCACGAAATCGCCGGGGATTGGCTCGCCGGTCTCGTCGAGGAAAAAGCAGCGGTCGGCGTCGCCGTCCCACGCCACGCCAAAGTCGAAGCCCTCGCGCGGCAGACGGTGAATCATCTCCTCGATGTTTTCGCGCTCGAACGGGTTGGCCTCGTGGTTGGGGAACCGACCGTCCGGCTCGAAGTACATTTCCGTGACCGCTAATTGCGGCATCTGGGCGAAGAGCGGACGGGCCACCTGTCCCCCCACGCCGTTGCCCGCGTCCGCCAGAATCCTGAACGGCGCGATGTCGGCGACTTCGACGAACTGCATCAGGTGCGTGATATATTCCGGCATGATGTCCTGCCGCCGGGTCGTGGCCTGGCGCGTGGCGGCGCGGAAATTCCCCCCGGTCACGATCTCGCGCAGCTGCTCCATGCCCGCGCCCTGCCCGACAACCTGCGCTCCGGCCCGCACGATTTTCATGCCGTTGAGTTCTTTGGTGCAGTGCGAGGCCGTGATTTCGACGGCGGGCAGATTCATCTTGCCGGAAACGAAATAGGCCATGTCCGTCGTCGCCAGCCCGATGTTGAGGACGTCGGTTCCCTGCCGGTTCAGGCCGCGCGCCAGGGCGTCGGCCCACGCGGGGCTGGACAGACGGGCGTCGTAGCCAATGGCGACGGTCGGGGCGTCGAGGAAATCCGCCAGCCCGCGCCCGATCTCTTCCACGCCTTCGGGCGTAAGCGGAGCCTGGTACGAGTCCGGGTCGTTGACTTTGCCGAAATACGCGCTGCTTTCATCTACTAAGTCGGGGACGAGGGCGCGAATATCGTAAGCGCGAAAGACTTTGGGATTAACCATCGTCATGGAAATTTGTTCTCCTTGCGGAAGGTTGCGGCTCTGTGATTTGGAATGGGACAGTCAGGCATGAATGCCCTTCCTGAAATGCGGGGAACGGGATTGAAACCTCGTTCTGAAATGCGTAGCCTGCCTGCGCGGGCTAGATACGTTACAGCGCGCAGGCTTACGCGGGCTGAAGACGCGCTGGCTCGCTGCCTCCGCACATTGAAACTTCCTGGCGGAGCGGCATTGCAGGCCACGCAGGTGGTCTGTGCATTTCAGAACGGGGTTTCAATCCCGTTCGTCCGTCTGTGCATTTCAGGACGGGGATTTATTCCCGTCCGTCGAATTCTCCTGATCGGTCACGCAACAGTTCGTTAGATCGGCGCGTAACTCCTTTTTTCTCAGGTTGTGATATACTGAAGACGGGAATCGCGGGGCGATCACGCTCCCGCTCGTTCCCGGAAAAGAGAGTGCGAACTTCGATGCCGTCCTTCCCTGATGAACCGGATTTTGTCCTGCCCCGCCCGCGCGCCGCAAGCCGCCCCCGCGTGCCGAAAAGCGCGTTCCTGGCCGGGCTGATTTTTCTTCTGTTTCTGGTCGCGCACAACGCCGTGCCGCTTTATACCGACTGGCTGTGGTTCGGCGAAGCGGGTTACCGAAACGTTTTCACGACAACGATTGCGGCCAAGACCGGCCTGTTTTTCGCGTTCGGCTCGCTGTTTTTCACCCTGCTGTTTACGAATTTGCAGTTTGCACGGCGGCTGGCCCCGGAAAAAGCCGACCGATTTTTGCGTGAGCGGTTCGGCCCGGTTTGGGCGCCGGTCATGCAGCGCGGCCTGGGCTGGATCATTCTGGCGGTCACGCTCTTTTTCAGCCTGTGGGCCGGGCGGCTCGCCGCCGACAACTGGACGCAGTGGCTGGAGTTTTCGCACGCCACGCCGTTCGGAACCGCCGACCCCGTCTTTCATCATGACATCGGGTTCTACGTCTTCCAACTGCCGTTCTGGAGCTTCGCAGTCAATTTCCTGCTGACGACGCTGATCCTGACCTTCGCGGGCGTGGTCGCCGTTCACGTCACGCACCGGGCGATTGACACCTTCGCGGGCCTGCCGGACATTGCGCCGAAAGTCAAGGGGCAGCTGCTGATTTTGCTGGCCGCCATCGCGCTGACCTATGCCGTAGATACGCGCTTGGGGTCGTATGACCTGCTGACGAGCGACAATGGCGTTTTCAGCGGGGCGGGGTACGCCGACCTGCATTATCGGCTGCCCATCCTGAATCTGCAAATCATTTTGCTGATCGCGACGGCCCTGGCGTGCCTGGTCAGCCTGCGCCGCCGCTCGCTGCGCTGGGTCGGGCTGGGCGTGGGCGCCTGGCTGTTCACGGGTATCGTCATCGGCGGCGTGGTTCCGGGCGCGCTGGAAAAACTGTACGTCGAGCCGAACCAGTTCACGATGGAGCGCGATTACATTGCGCGCAATATCCGCTACACGCGGCAGGGCTTCGGGCTGGACAACGTGCAGCGGGTCAACAGTTTCGCCGCCGACGAGAGCCTGACCGCAAGCGGCCTGCGCGCCAACCGCGACACGCTGGACAACGTGCGGCTGTGGGATTATCAGTATCTGGGCAAATTGTACGGGCAGCTGCAGACGGTCAAGAACTATTACAAGTTCGAGCAGACCAACGTCGGGGCCGGAACCAGCTACAACCTGGACATTGACCGCTACACGATTGGCGGGCGGGTGCGGC
>JBBRNU010000361.1:0-5229 GCA_038230115.1 Chthonomonadales bacterium
CCAGGCGACGTCGAGCCACAGGCCGGGCAGAACGTGGCTGCGGAAAATGCCGTTCGCGTCGGGCGGCAGCGCCTCGTACTCGCCCGCCGCGTTCCGCCGCAGAAACGTCGCCTGCTCGCGCGCATAATCCACAATCCAGTATTCCCGCACCCCGTTCTGCGCGTACTCCTGCCGTTTCTCGCCCGTATCGCGGCGACGGCTCTCCTCGCTGACGATTTCTACTATCAGATCGGCGGGGCCGTCGAGGTAAGTCTTTCGCAAGTTCGGCAGGTTGGGGCGGGCGACAAAGAAGATGTCCGGCTCGCGCACGGAAGGACGGGCGGCCAGTTTCATCGCATACGGCTCACCCTTCACGACGCCCAAATCCTGCTCCTCTACCCACAGTTGCAGCAGGGCGCGCAAAAAGCCGGTCAAAGCGTCGTGCCGATCCGTCACCGTTAGGACGCTTATCTCCCCATCCACCCATTCGGCGAGAGCCGCGTTGTCCCAGGCGAGAAACTCGTCCAGCGTCATGCGGCGCGGAATGGCGGCGGGCGCAGTGTTCGGTTGGAGTTCAATCGCCATGCTTCGTCCCTGCCCGGAGTATAGCCAGCGTGTCGGCGTCTGTCGCCGCCGTCGTCATTGTCAAAGGCGGCTGCATGATGGACGCAGCGGCGCGAAGCAGGGTTTCGGGCGAGGCTTCAATCACGTTGCCTGCCGGACGAAGCAGCGTCGCCGCTTGCGGCACGTTCGGTTCGACGGAAGCGCGCAGCAATGTCGTTATGTCGCCGAAGTCGGCCATGTTGTAGTAGTCGCGTCCGTTGATGTTGTAGCGCGGCTTGACGGCGTGTTCGCGGGCAAGGGCCGTCAGCGCCGACTCGTCCAGACCGAACTGACTGCTGACCTCGTTCGATGGCGCGACATTTTTCATTCCACGCCAGAATTTGCCAAGCGAGTAAGCAGAGGCGACAAAAACTGAGATTGGAATCGTATACGCGCAAACGAGAAACAACACGCCCATCTTTAGGGGCAAGCCAGGAAACGTCTCTCTCAAAATAGGGTAGGGATAGGTATGACGGACTGCTAAAAAAGTGGCGCAGAAAAGACATGATATGAAACCGGCGAAAAATGCCTGCCCGCCAACATATTGGCGCACATTTTTTTCGTCTTTCTTTTGCAGTCTGTATTGCGGGACGCCCGACGCGGATTTTCCCTCGTATCTGAGAAGATGCATTTTGCTTTGCCCTCCGCGCCGCCTATTTCTCGAACTCGCCGGTGAAGCCCCACAGGTGGCTGGCAACGGCCTTGACGGGAACGCACTTGCCGATGAGCGCGTCGGCGTCGCGGGTTCCGCCGAACGGGGCCGGGAAGTTCACGGTCTTGAGCGTGCGCGTCAGGCCGGTCAATTTCGCGGCGTCTTTCGAACTGCGGCCCTCTACTAACACCTCGAACGTGCGGCCTACCTGCGCCCAGTTGGTCTCGACCGTAATGCGGTTCTGCATCTCGATCAGCGCGTTCAGGCGGGCGAGTTTCAGCTCCTGCGGCAGTTGATCTTCGCGCAGGGCGGCTTTCGTGTTGGGGCGCGGGCTGTAGGCGAACATGAAGGCCGAATCGAAGCGCGTAGCCTCGACAAACCGCATCGTGTTCTCGAACTGCGCGTCGGTCTCGCCGGGGTAGCCGAGCATAATGTCGGTCGTGATCGCGATGCCGGGAATCCGGGCGCGCAGGGTGTCCACGATCTCCTGAAACCGCGCGACCGTATAGCCCCGATGCATTTCCAGCAGCAGGTCGTCGTCGGCCACCTGAAGCGGCAGGTGAACGTGTTCGCACACTTTGTCCAGGCGGGCAATCGCGTCAATCAGCTCGTCGGTGAAATCTTTGGGGTAGGGACTGGTGAAGCGAATGCGGGCCAGCCCGCGAATCCGGTTGATCTGTTCCAGCAGGTCGGAGAACGGCACGCGGCCTTCGGGCATATTCTTGCCGTAGGAGTTGACGGTCTGGCCGAGCAGCGTGACCTCGCGCGTCCCTTGCAGCGCCAGCCCCTCGATTTCAGCCAGAACTTCCAGCGTCGGGCGGCTCCGTTCGCGCCCGCGCGTATGCGGCACGATGCAGAAGGTGCAGAACTTGTCGCAGCCGTACATGATCGGGACGTGCGCCTTGAGCTTCGGCTTGCGAACCGTCTGGCGCTGCGGCACGTCGGCGACAATCGCGCCCTTGCGCGGCGGCAAATCCAGCGCCGTCAGCGTCAGGGGAATTAGCCCCCCTGGAAGGCGGCGTTGTCGCCCCGACGCCTCTTCGGAGGGCGCGGGAAGCGTTGAGGACGACAGCGCGATTGGGGCCGAAAGTGGCGCGTAATCGAGGGATGGCGGCGTCAAGGTCGCCGACTCGCCTGCCTTGACGCGCGCAATCAGGTCCGGGATCGCGGCGATGTTGCCGGTTCCCACGACCAGATTGACATGGGGCGCGCGGCGGGCGATTTCCACGCTTTCCACCTGCGCCATGCACCCGCACACCCCCACGATGAGTTCGGGGCGCACGCGCTTGAGGTCGCGCAAACGGCCCAGGACGCTCCAGACTTTTTCTTCGGGCTTGGCTCGCACCGAGCAGGTGTTCAGCAGGACAATGTCGGCTTCGCTGGCGTCGCCAACCGCCCGATAGCCCATCTGTTCAAGGTACAGGCTGATCTGCTCCGAGTCCTCCTCGTTCATCTGGCAGCCCCAGGTCATGATATGGTAGCCCGGCCCGGCTAATGTGGCGCTTTCGGGCGCGCACAGGGACAGGGGCATTTCGGCAATTTCGGCGGACACGTCGACGGCCATCGTGACACTTTCCTTACAAGAACCAGAGAACCCTGCGAAGCGAGGCAGGGCGGAAATCGTGAAGCGTCTCGTCGGGAGAGACCGGGAAAGACAGGCGCTGGAAACGGGCGGGATTGCGCGCCGTCGGCAGGATGATTTAGTATAGCAGATAGCGGCGCAGGCGGCAAGAACAGAATGGGGCGGGGATAGGAAGCGGGGACGTGTCAAGGGGTTGGGCGTCAGCGCGACAAACCCGACGACAACGAAAAACGCCGCCCGCGCCATGCCTGCCATCGCCACAAGGGAGGAGCGCCGCGCAAAAAACCGCCCTCAACGCGCGTTCTTTGCAGGGAAGCGTGTCGGGGGCGAAGGCAAGATTATAGTTTCCCCGTATATTTGGACAGGAAGTTAAGTTAGTTTTCGGTGTCGAATGAGCCAGTCAAGGAGACACTCAAAATGCCTGAAAAACGCCGTCGGCACAGTTCCGACTTCAAAGCCAGGGTCGCTGCCGAAGCTCTACGGGGCGTCAAGACCCAAAACGAAATTGCCGCCGAGTTTGGCATCCACCCCATCCAAGTCACGGCTTGGAAGAAGCAGTTGCTTGAAGGGATGCCCAGCCTTTTCGGAGCTAGGGCTGACAAAGGCGAAGCGGAGCAGGAAGCCCTGGTCGCTCAACTCTACCAGCAAATCGGGCAACTCAAGGTCGAAGTGGACTGGCTCAAAAAAAAATCTGAACGTTTCGTTGGCTGAACGGCGCGGGCGCGTGGAAACGTCCCATCCTGTTTTGTCGGTGGCGCGGCAGTGTGCCTTGCTGGGACTACCCCGCTCATCCTACTACGCTCCCGCTCCCTGCCAGAGCGAAACCGAAGAGAACCTGCGCCTCATGCGCTGGCTGGACGAGTAGTACACCAAAACGCCCTACTACGGTTCGCCCAAGATGACCTTTCTCTTGCGGCAAGCGGGATATGTTGTCAATCACAAACGCATCGAGCGGCGGATGGCGAAGATGGGACTGCGGGCTATCGTTCCTGGCAAAGCCACTTCGGTTCCTGCGGCCGGTCACGCTGGGTATCCTTACCTTCTCCGAGGCGTGACCATCCAGACGGTCAATCAGGTCTGGAGCGCCGACATCACCTATATTCGCCTGCAACGTGGCTTTGTGTTTCTGACCGCCGTGATGGACTGGTTCTCGCGCTTTGTGTTGGCGTGGGAACTCTCCAACACGCAGGACGCAGATTTTTGTATCCGTGCGTTGGAAGCGGCCCTGGCTCAGGGGACGCCGCAGATTTTCAACACCGATCAGGGCTGTCAGTTCACTAGTGAGGCCTTTACCAATCGCCTCCACGCAGGAAACATCCGGATCAGCATGGACGGGCGCGGTAGGGCGTTAGACAACATCTTTGTGGAGCGTCTCTGGCGGACGGTCAAGTATGAGGAAGTCTACCTGCACGATTACGAGACGGTTGAAGAAGCGCGAGCGGGGTTAAGTCGCTTTCTGAAATTCTACAATCAGGAGCGCATTCATCAATCGCTCCAATACCAAACCCCGGCGACCGTTTTCGCTGCCGGACAAACCGAAACAGAGGCGATTTCGCCGACCAAAAACTAACTTGATTTCGACCCCCAACTGTCCAACTCATGGGGGGAACTATACCCGTGATGTTGACTGTGCTGCTATCGCTGGCGTTCAGGCTACCGCTGTTTCTTCCGCCGCTGACGTTGATCGTGCTTTGATTATAAGCAGTCAACCCGCCAATTTTGCCACCGCTAAAGTTGATTGTGCCGCTATTGGAGGCGAACAGGATTCCAACATCGCCACCACTCATGTTGACCCGACTTCTATTAGTAGCGTTCACGTCAATGGTACTGCCACCCTTGATGTTGACTGTGCTGCTGTTGTAGGCATACATATGGTAATTTACGCCGCCATCAACGATGCTAACGGTCAGGGAAGAACGGCCCTTGAAATTGAAAAAGGTTCCGCTGGCATAACCGACGATAGTATTGTCAGTGTTGATGACGTAATTGATCGTCGCGTCATTGGGAAAGAACGTGTAGGTGAACTGCGCGCGGGCAACGTGGCTTAATCCAAGCAGGGCGAACGCGCTAAAAGTGACGAGGCGGGATTGGAAGCGGGGCATCGGCGTTCTCCCGTGGATGTCGTGAACCGAATGGGCGATAAGCGCGCGAACGAATGCGGGTATCTCTTCTTGGTACGAGTGCAAGAATCGCGCCAACGGGAGCGGGGGACGAGGTTTTTCTGAAAAAGGGGGGAAACTAAATCTCGGCGTTCGGATAGCGGTTTCAGGGATGTAGGCGACGTTTGCGGACAGAGCCAATTATGCACGCAGCGGATTTGCTAGAGCGTCCGAACAAACGTCGCCGTTTCGCCGACACGGGCGGGAATGGTGACGAGATAATTTTCCACTTGCCTCATGCCAAGCAGCGCGTC
>JBBRNU010000362.1:0-5225 GCA_038230115.1 Chthonomonadales bacterium
ACGGCGGGCCGCACGATCTGGCAGCCGCTTCGTCCCGGCGAACAGACGGAACTGGAAGACGGCAGGTTTCTGCGCGCCTATGCTACCCTTCATATTGCCAGCGGGGATACGACCCGCGCCCGCAGTTTGGGCTATCAAATCGGGCGCGTCGTGGAACGCCTGAAGCCGGAACTGCGCCAGTCGCCGCAAGCCGAACTCGACCGCCTGCGATTGGAGGGGGGCCGGGCCGCGATTACCCAATCCGAAGAAGAAATTATTTTGACCGTTTCCGGCGACACGATGACGCTTCCGCCCGAAACTATCGCCGGAACCCGCTTCCTCCTGCACGAATGCACGTTTCTGGACAGCGACGAGCTGCGCTGTCAGGAAGCGAGCGAGCGCGGCCATCATCATTCCTGCCTGAACGACGTGCTTGATCTGGCGCAGGCCGCCAACGTCGAGCGCCTCGCCCTCTACCACGTCTCGAAACGCTACACGGACGACGAGATTTTGCGAAGCGTGCGCGCCGGATGCGCCAAACGCGACCTGCGCGCCAAAGTCAGCGTGGCCCTGCCGGGCCGTCTTTACGTAGACTTGTTCGCGCAGTCCGTCTGGCCCGGACGTTCCTGAAACCGGCCCTCCGCCCGCTTCGTAATCAGGACGACACGCAGACAGTTGCGCCGCTTTTTACCCGTCTGATTCGCGCGGCGACCGTTTGGCGCCGACTGCGAATCGGCGCGCGGAACCAGAGCGGGCGCGGCGAAAAGGCGCAAAGTCGTCGCCGGTTCCGGGTTTTGAGGAGGGAAGTCATGGCTTACGTTGACGCGCGGGCCTGCTGGTTCGCCGCCTCCCTGTTCACCGTAGTTGGCATTGTGGCCGCGTGCGATGTCTGGGGCGTCGCGCGTTCTCGCCGCTACAAACGTCTGCTCTGGCTCCTTCCCGTTCTCGTGGCGAGCGTGTGGCTGGAAAGCGCCTTCGGAGGAGCGTCCAGCCAGCTGTCGGCAGCAAGCGTTCCTTCTGCCGCCCTGTACCGGCGCATGGCGACCGATTTGATCGGGTGGCCAGTTCTGGCCCTGGCATTTGTCTGGCTCCGACGAACGCTGCCCGCCAACAAGTCGTCGAAAGGCGGCGGCAAATCGAAGCCGCCGCCTTCCGACGACAAAAGCGCGACGCGAACCGAAGGCGGCGCGGACATGGATTTGCGGGCCGCGATGGAGCATTTCATCGCGGCGGTGGATAAAGCCGACGTCGCCACAGTCGCCGCCGCCTATGCACCAGATTTTTGCTGTGTGCGCGTGGCGGATGAGGGCGGGTTCGCGCATCTCAGCCGTGAACAAATGCTGGCCTTTTTGAACCGCGCCGTCGCTCATGCCGCTGGAGGAAAATCCGGCGGCGAAGCCGTCGCCACGCGCGAAACCGTCTTTCACCATGCCGAAGTTCGCGGCGATACCGGCTTTGTTCTGCTTACGCGCGTGAAAAATCTCGGCAGCGGCTGGGAACCCCTGTTTTACAATTTTGTATGGCAGCGACATGAGGGCGGCTGGCGGCTGGTACGCGAATTCGCGCATCAAAAAACCGTTCCGCGCCATCTCTGAAGTTTCGCAGGCCCAAAACCGCAAAACCAGCGCCGCAAGAAGCCGTTCGCATACCTCGCCGCGCTCAATGCGGCGCGTAACAGTTAATGCGCGCAACCGTTTCGGCAAAACACTCATTCCAACCGGAGGTTATCGCTTATGTCCGGCAAGTTCTTCTTCCGCGCCCGCGCCGCCCTGACGCTGGCCTGTTTCGGCCCCGTCCTCCTGCGCTCTGACAGCGCTCGCGCGCGAACGCCGCCTGCCGCGCCCGCGCCAACCGCCGCCCCGGTCGCCGCGCCCGACGATTTCACGCTGCGGCTGGCGAAGGTGGAGGCCGACCTGGACGCGAAACGGCAGGAGCTGCACGTTCCCGGCGCGGCGCTCGTCATTGTCCGGGACGATAAAATCGTCGCCATCAAGGGGCTGGGCCTGCGCGACATGGAACGCAAACTGCCGGTCACGCCCCGGACGCTGTTCGCGATTGGCTCGTCCACCAAAGCCTTCACCGCGATGACGGTCATGATGAGCGCCGATGACGGCAAACTCGCCCTCGCCGACCCGCCCCGCAAATACCTGCCCTATTTCAAATTGCGCGATCCCGACGCCGACGCCAGAATCACGATCAGCGATCTGCTCTGCCACCGCTCCGGTCTGGAGCGCACCGACCTGGCGTGGTACACGAACAAACTGCGCCCGCAGGAAGTGATTCGCGTGGCGGGCGAGGCGAAACCGACCGCGAAACTGGGCGAGAAATTCCAGTACCAGAACGTGATGTTCCTGACGGCAGGCGAAATTGTGGCCGCCGTGCAAAAACGGCCCTGGACGGAAGTCGTGGCCCGCCGCATTTTCGCGCCGCTGGGCATGAAAGACTCGACGCTTTCGGTCGCCGTCATGCAGCGCCGGAGCGACTTCGCGCGCGGCTACGCGTACAACGCTTACACGAAAGACACGCGCCTGACGCCGACCCGCGATCTCGCGGTCATCGCGCCCGCCGGAGCCATCAATTCCAACGCGCAGGATATGGCGCAATGGCTGCGACTGATGCTCGGCGGGGGCGTTTTCGAGGGCAAACGCCTGGTATCGGAAAAGAATTTCGCCGAGTTGTCCGCCAAACACATGGATATCGCCGGGCCGGTCGGATATGGGTATGGCTGGTTTCTGCGCGACTGGCACGGGCATAAAGTCGTGGAGCATGGCGGCAACATTGACGGGTTTACCGCCGAAGTCGCCCTGATGCCGGATCAGAAACTGGGCTTTGTTCTGCTGACCAACCTGAACGTGACGCCCCTGCCGCCGCTCGCGGTTGATCTCGTCTGGGACGACCTGCTGGGAGCGCCCGCCGCCAAAACGCCCGAAACCGAAACCGCCGCGCCCGCAGGCGACCCGGCGCGCGAAGTCGGCGTGTACCCGCTCGCGCCCAATTTCGACCTCGACGTGGCGCTCAAGGATGGCAAACTGACGGTGCATCCGACCGGACAGCCCGAACTGCCGCTGAAAAACGTGGGCGGTCGCCGTTATACGATTTCCGCGCCCGCGCCGCCCGGTATTTTCCTGACCTTTCGCCCCGCCAAAGACGACGCCAAAGCGACCGAGCTGCTGTTCGAGCAAAACGGGGCCAGCGTCGTGGCGAAACCGAAGGCCGCCGTCGCGCCGTTCGTCGCGCCCCTTTCCGTCGAGGACTTGATGGCGAAGGCAATCGAAGCGGCGGGCGGCGAGGCGAACCTTCGAAAGCGCCATAGCGTACAGACGCGCTTCACGCTGACGATGGCAACGCAGGGGATCACGGGCGAGGGCATGGGGTACAGCCGCGCGCCCAACGCGAGCGCGCAGGTCACGACCCTGCGCGCGGCGGGCAAAAAAATCGCGACCACGCACACCTATTTCGACGGCGCGCAGGGCGGCATTGAGACCAGTTTCTTTCCCGCCATGCCCCGAACCGGCGAACCGCTGGACGACGCCCGCCTTGCCGGAGATTTCTACCGGGAATTGAACTGGAAGACGGGCTATAAGACCGTCGTCATTCAGGAAATCAAGAAAATCGGGGACGAAGAAGCGTATGTCGTGGTAAAAACGCCGGAAAAGGGCGGGCCGATTAAGGAAGCGTATTCCACGAAAACCTTCCGCCTGCTGCAGCGCGAGTCGCCGGAAACCCAGCCGGAAAGCGGCCAGAAAACGACCAGCACGGAAACCTACAGCGATTATCGTCTGGTAGAGGGCGTGTGGGTTCCGTTCAAAACCGTCGTGTCGCAGGCCACAATGGGCGATACCGTCCTCACAACTCAGGACGTGAAATTCAACGTTCGCATTCCCGACGCCGTGTTCCAGCCGACACCGAAAAAGTAAGATGGGCGCGATCCCTCCCCGGCTGAAACCCGACTTTGCGGCTAAACAAAGGCCTGACGGGTCGCCGTCCATTCTGTCAGCAGGGAGCGCGCCGCCTCTTTGTCGCCCTCGGCCAGACGGCCTTCGATGACCTCGTTGACAAGGAAATTTTTGGCGTCGCGCAGGATCGGGCCGGGCGCGACCTGCAGCCACGTCATAATGTCGTTGCCGTCGAGCGGGCTTTCGATGCGGGCGATGTTGGCGAGCGCGTTTTGCGCGTCAATGCGGGCGCGCAGGCTGTCCAGGTCCACCCGGTCGGCGGGCGGGATGTCGGCTCCGGCGATGTCCGCCGCCGTCAGCAAAAACAGGGCGTCCAGATACGGCCCGCAGTCGCGAATCAAGCGTCGAACCGGGCCGTCGCCCCACGTCGGCTTGTACTCGCCCAGACGCATGTGCAGGCTGACCAGCGTCGTCACGTCGCGAATTTCCTCATTGGAAAATTTCAAGCGGTTCATCATCTGCCGGGCGAGTTCCGCGCCCACGCCCGGATGCCCGTAGAAATGCACGGCCTGCTCGTCCTCGCCGATTGTGCGCGTGGCGGGCTTGCCGACGTCGTGCCAGAGCAGGCCCAGCCGGGTTTCCAGACTGGCCGCGTCCGACAGCGCTTCGAGGGCGACGCGCGTGTGCGTCCACACGTCATACCGATGCCAGTCGCCCTGCGCGCAGCCGATCATCGGCAGCATTTCCGGCAGAAATTGATCCAGCAGGCGCGACGTCCGCAATAATTCCAGCCCCGCTCCCCGCCCCGCCCCGTCCAACTTAAGGATTTTCACGAACTCTTCGCGAATACGCTCCTGCGCGATGGCAGGCGGGCGCAGACGCTCGGCCTCGGTTTGAATGGCGTCCCAGGCGTCGGACGCAATCTCAAAGCGAAACCGGGCCGCAAACCGCATGGCCCGCAGCATTCGCAGGGGATCGTCGAAAAAGGTCAGACGCGGCGCTTTTGGCGTGCGGATCAAGCCCGCCTTCAGGTCGTCCCACGCCTGCCCGGTCAGGTCGAGAACCGCGCCGGTGTGCAGATTTTCCATCAGGGTATTGATGGTGAAATCCCGGCGCAGGGCGTCGTCGCGCAGGCTGCCCGCCCAGACTTCCGGCTTGCGCGAATCGGGCTGGTAGCTTTCGGCGCGGGCCGAAACCAGCTCGACCGCACTGCCTGCCGCGCCGGATTGAGCCTCCGCCCCGACGTGCAGCATGGCCGTTCCGAAGCGCGGATACAATACCGGGTAGTGCGCCGAAAGCCCTTGTTCGTACAGAAACAGGGCGAGTTCGACCGCCGGGCCTTCCAGAACC
>JBBRNU010000363.1:0-5214 GCA_038230115.1 Chthonomonadales bacterium
GGTCAATTCGACGCTGCCGCCAATCTCGCCCACGACGGCGCAATCTCCGGTTTCGGCAAGGAGGGCGTGCAGGCCCGCCCGAACCGAGGCGTAGGGAGCCACGATCAGGACGCGCGTCACGCGCTCCCCGCTTTCCGCTTCCCGTTCCAGGGCGTCTTCAATTTCAATCATGCGTCGTTTTCCGCGTCGTTATCGAGACTCATTTTACGCAGGCGAACTATTCGCTTCGTAACTGGGCGGGGACAGGGGTTTCAACCCCTGTCCCCAAAGAAAGCGGCGTTGGCCGGAGGTTGAAAACCCGGCGCAAAAGGGCAACGGCGTTGCCGGAGGTTGAAAACCCCCGGCAGCAAAGTGCAGGCGTCCTGCGGACGCGGCGTTGCGTCGCTCGAAGGTTCGCGCTTTCCTTACGGCCTGCTATGTCGGAGCGCGTCTAATGGCGTGAGCGAAGTGTGCGTCCGCAGGACGCCTGTTTTTTCTTGCCGGGGGTTTTCAACCTCCGGCCAACGCTCGCTTTTTTCTGCCGGGGGGGGGCAACCTCCGGCAACGCCGCCCTTTCCTGCACAAGAGTTGAAAACTCCCGGCCAACCGCCTGCCTGCGTAGGGGGAGTTAGCAAATCGCCTTTTTTGCAATTTTAAGCCGCCCGCTGTTGGCCCGTCGTGTGCGCGGCGACAAAGCGCGCCGCCACCTGAATGGGAATGGCGATGGCGATACCCGGACTGACGATCATGCTGGCGATGCCGACGACTTCGCCCGCGCAGTTGGCGAGCGGCCCGCCGGAATTGCCGGGCGCGAGCCGAACGTCGGCCTGCAAAATCTCGCCGCGCGTCCGGCCCGTTTCCCCCATCCACATCGCGTCGCTCGTCGCGCTCACGATGCCCAGGGTCGCCGTCCCGACCACGCCGCGCGGATTGCCGACCGCGATAATCAGCTCGCCCACGCGCAAGCGGGTCGAGTCGCCGATCGGGATCGGGGTCAAATCATACGCCTCGATTTGGAGCAGGGCCAGATCGAGACCGGCGTCGAGCGCCAGAACGCGCGCCTTGACCTGCCGCCCGTCCGCCAATTCCACCGAAACCGCGCCGCGCCCGGTTCCCACGACGTGCGCGTTGGTGACAATCCGCCCGTCCGCCGTCCAGATTACGCCCGACCCGCTGCCCGTCCGCGTCTGCACTTGCACGACGCTTTGCCGCAAGCGCGTCACCAGATCGGTTGCTTCGCCCGCCACCGGCGCAGACCACGCCGCGCCGCGCGCATTTTCATTGTTGCTGATATTCATCATTCGCTTCCCCTGCGCGCTGTGATGCCGCTCACCGTCAATCCCCGGCCCGTTTCGGGAAACAAGGCCGGGGAGCCAGCGTATTGATTCTGCCGGCAGGCGGGCTGTCAGGCTTCCGAGCCGAGCGTGACGCTGAGATCGCGCCATTCGCCGCCGCGCGCCAGCCCCAGGGCAATCGTCTGCCCGGCGGCATACCCGCGCAATTGACGCCGCAGGTCGTCCACGTCCTCGACGGAATGCCCGGCCAGCGTGAGCAGGGTATCGCCGAGTAGAAGACCGCCCTGTTCGGCTGGCCCGCCGGGTTCGGCCTGCACGACCAGCAGGCCGCGCGTTTGTTCCAGTTTCAGGCTGGCGCGCAGCGTTTCGGGCAAAATGACGGCCTGCGCCCGCACGCCCAGATAACCGCGCTGCACGCGCCCGTGCGCTAAGAGCGCCTGCACGACATTCGCCACAACCGGGATGCCCAACGCGACGCCCTGCCCGCGCCCGAACGCCAGATTGGTTAGCCCCACGACCTGTCCCGCCGTGTTCACCAGCGCGCCGCCGGAAAAGCCCGGATACAAAACGGCGTCCGTGTTGAGAATGAATTCCGGCTGTCCGCCGTGCTGCGATTCCAGGCGGGCGCTGATGATGCCCAAGGTGGCCTGCAAGCCTGCGCTGCCGGGCCGACCGAGGGCGAGAACCAGATGCCCCACGCGCGCCTGCGTCTCGTCGCCGGGCGTGATGGCGGGCAGGCCGGTCGCCTGGACGCGCAGCAGGGCCACGTCGGTATCCGGGTCGCGTCCGACCAGGACGGCGGGCAGGGTCGTGCCGTCGGCGCGCTCGATGGTCAAGTCTTCGTCCCGCTCCACGCCATGCGAGGTCGTGACGATCAGGCCGTCTTCAGACCAGATCAGGCCGGTCGCGGTCAGGCGGCTGCCATCGTTCACGCGCACGACGGAGGGCGCGACGCGCTCCACAATGTCGGCCAATTCGCTCGAAAGGCTGTGCAGTAATCCCGTCTTGGTTCCGGTTTCTATTCCGCCGCTCATTTTCGTTTCCTTCTCTTTCCTCACGTCCCCCGTTTGAGAAACGGGGGAACCGTTCGCATGGTCGTCATGCAGGCGGCCCGCGCGTCGTTTGCCGCGCTGCGCCTGCCTTGAATGTCAACAGAATACACCCGGCGCAGGCGTTCGCGCATCGGTCATTGGAGCGAGGGCGCGGCCTGCTCTTTCGGGCAGGCTAAACGCAAAGCCGGGCCTGACATCCATTGTCAGGCCCGGCAGGGAAGCGAAAAGAAGTAAGTCGCGCGATGGGCGAGTTCAGGAAGCGCGGCGAGCGACTTGCCCCGAACGCTCGCTTTTTCATCACGCGGCGCGCGAAACGTTATTGCCCGTTGTCGTCGCCGTCGAAGACCAGGTAGGTGCAGGCTCCGGCGATGATCGCGCCCAGACAAAAGCCGATGAGCTGCCCATACGGGTGCTGCGCGATGACTGCGCCGCCCATGCCGTCTCCGCCGAAGCCGACGGTCACGAGCAAAATCATCGTCGCGCCGATGCCGGTTCCGATCAGGCCCAGAACGCGATTGCGTGTCAGAATGGATTTGAGGCTCACGCCGTTTTCTCCGTGAAAGTTTTGAATGCTTTGTGTTACGCAAACGGGCGGCTTACTTCGTAACCGGGCGGGACCGGAAGTTTTCAACGCCCGGCAAACTTATCGGCAGAATTGGGGACGATTCGCACGCTTGATGGCGCGAAGCCCCTGTTGCCGCTTTCTCCCATCATACCGCCAACGGAGCGCGCCTGTCAAGCGAACCTTGGGAAAGACGCCGGGAGGCGATGCAAAAGCCCGCCGACAGTTCCGGCTGTCGGCGGGCGGAGGAGAGAATGAGCCGAGAGAACGAGTTGTCTGGACGCTGCCGTCCTATTTGCCCTCGGCGGCGTTGGGGTTGGGAGCCTGATGGGTTTTGGATTTACCGGCGGCGACATCCTCAGGCCTGGGAGCGAAGGTTGGGCTGTCCGCGCGCGGCTTGGGGATCAGGCTTGCTCCATTGGCGTCTGCGGCTTGCGACGAAAATCGTATGGCGAAAATCACGACGACCAGCGCAAGCAGAGCCAGCCCGATGGCGACCACAGGATTGATTTTCTTCATTATTGCAAATCCCAGATGTAAGCGTCGCGGTTATACGCGGCTCCGCCGTGATAATCTTTCACGTCGCAGCCCGCGGTGAGCGCGCCGACCGTGATGTTCTTGGCGTGTCCGTCGCAGTAGACGATATTCATCATTTTGTTGTGGCGCGGCCAGGCTCCGCCGTATTGCAGCCAGCTCGTCTGGTTGCTGGGAATCCAGCCGCCGTAGCCTTGAAAACCGGTCGGGGTGATGTCCGCGCCGGAACTGTCCTTGGTGCAGGGAGCCTCGACGACCCAGTTGCCGCCGCCTTTGGGCGTTCCGCCCGCATCTCGATCCCAGATGGTATCCACAGCCATCATCGTGTTGGCCGACGAGGTAATCGCGGCCAGCGCCACCGGCCGCGAACCCCAGAAGCGATTGGGGCCATCGTAAATCCAGGGGCTGAGAAATACGTAGTTCAGCCCGAAATCCATGCGCGCCGCCCAGCCATAATGGATAGTTTCCTTGTCGGTTCCCGCGGGCCAGGGAACGCCGTTGGAATCTACTGTCAATTCGGTTTCGTTGGCGTGCGGGTCACTGGGACAGCGATAAATCTGCCAGTTCTTGATGTAGGGCTGAACCAACGCCCCCCAGATTTGATCGGGCGGGCCGCAGCCCAAACAACTGATTGGATAGCCGTTGGTGTTGGCCGGGATCATCAGTTCGTCGTAATCCTGCACGTACATCAGGACGCCCGTGCTGGTCTGACGGAAATTGCTCAGGCAGGACGTTTTGCGGGCGGCTTCGCGGGCCTGGGCGAACACGGGGAAGAGAATGGCGGCGAGGATGGCGATGATGGCGATGACGACGAGCAGCTCGATCAGCGTGAAGGCTCGACGGGGGGAACGAAAGCGGCGAGACATGAGACACCTCCCAAAAAACGCGGAAGACAAATCGCCTCCGCAAAAAGGATAATGCAAGACATGGGCCTGCGCTGATGACAGCGCGGCCCGGAGTGATTCTGCGATGCTGCGACCTGGCAGGCATCTTCGGTTTCGTCAGAGAACGGCGGGAATTGCAACAATGCAGACGAGGAAGGAAACTCGGAGCGTTGAGTTTCCTTACGAGATACTAATCTATTTTGCGAACTTGTGTCAAGTCTTTGTCGCCGACAAACGTAAATATTTTCGGCGGGGCCATTTTGAAAACGTCTCTTCGATATTCCTCAATCCTACGCGAGGAGGGCAGGCGGGCGGGAGAAAGGCGAAGAAACCTCACATGATGCCAAATCCGTAGGAGAAAAGAATCGCTTTCTCTTTCACAACCTGCCAGCAGGGATCGGACAAAATTAGCCAATGAGCCTGAACGTAAAATATCGCGCGCTGGCCCGCCTGATGCTGGCGGGCGCGCTGCTGACCCAATTCTGTGGCGGGCTGGGGGCGCAGGAGTCGCGCGCCCGAACCGAAGACGACCCGGCCCCTTCAGTCCTGCGCGCCCTATCCTGGGAACGGCAGGTGACGGTCTTGACTAACCGTGAGCGCGCCAAAAACAAGCTGCCGCCCCTGAAATTTCAGGAAAACTTGACCCGCTCGGCGCGCTGGCTGGCGCAGGACATGGCCGAAAACAACTACTTCGCGCATGAAGACCGGCAGGGACGGAGCATTGACCCGCGCCTGCCCGATTTCGGGTATCGGGGCTACCATGCGATTGGCGAGAACATCGCGGCGGGCCAGCGCTCGCCCGAAGCCGTTGTGGAGGGCTGGATGCACAGCCCGCATCATCGCGAAAACATTCTGAACCCGGAGTTTCGCGAGATTGGCGTCGGCTACTTCGCCACGCGCAGCGGCAA
>JBBRNU010000364.1:0-5211 GCA_038230115.1 Chthonomonadales bacterium
GGGAGCGAAGGCCGTAACCTGCGCCCTTCTCATTAGCGGGGAAGCGCCTTGCCCAGCGTAGCGGCATGGTGAATTCAGCCCGCGCAGGCGGGCTGTGCATTTCAGAACGGGGTTTCAATCCCGTTCTAGCGTCCGTCCCGTCCGACGCGCCTCATGCCTTCGTACCAGGCGAGCGGGCTTGAATAGCAAGTTGGATATCTCGGTGGTTCAACCCCTAACGCGCCAAACTTTTGGCGTGAACGTCTTTGCGTCCGTGAGGACGCCCAGCGAAGCGCGCCGAAGGCCTCCGTGCCGGGGCTTTTATAGCCCCGCACGACGCTTGGCAAAGCCTTCCGCCGGGTCTTTTATAGGTCCGGCAAACGCGGTTAATCATTCCTCTCGACCTGGCGCCCGCCGCTTCCGTTCGTCGCTCGCGGCCACTCCGTCCCAAATAAATTTCCCGACCGCCCGCTAAAAATTTCGGTACATCGCGGCAATACTAAGCAGGACTGCCAGATTTCCAGCCGTCCTGACACGCCTGGTTTCGCGCAAAAATTGCGCCTGGTTTCGCGCTTAACATGCGCGGATTCGCGTCCCTGACGCTCCGCCTTCCGCTCAGCCCTGAAATTTCGGAAAGACCTCGATTACATGAAACGACGCGAACACAAAAGTAAAATGGCGCGGCGGCTGGTACGGCTCTTCGTAGCCCTGTCCGCCACCCCGCTCATTATCACCGTCGTCGCCCTGCAGCGCGTCGGACGCGAACAGGTCGTCTGGACGGCGCGCACGATGGAGCGCGCCAACCAGGGCGAGGCGCAGCGCGCCGGGCGGCAGTTTCAGCAGCTGGGACGCGACGCGCTCGCGCAGTCCAGCGAGCAGACGAAATCCACCTCGATTCACGCTGTCACGTCGGTGACCCGGCAGATGATGCAGGCGCAAATGACGTCGCTTTCTCAGACCGCCGACGAGTATTCGCGCCTGACCTCGGCCAGCCTCGACGGAGCCATGCGGCAGTCGCTCGCCGCGCACCAGGCCGCGCTTCGCGACATGCAGGGCCGGATGACGCAGCTGTTCACGCGCTCCACGCGCGAAACGCAGCAGGTAGCGGGCGGCAATATCGAAAGGGCGATGCAGCGTTTGAACAACGCCCTGATGCGCGAACGCGCCCGGCAGATTGCCACCCTGCTGCAACTTCCTCTCGAAAACGCCCCGCAGCTGCTGGATTTTGTCGCCCAAACGCCGGATGTGCGCGATCCCGCCAGGTCAGAGGGACGCAAGGCGGCCCTCACCGCTTTGATACGCCGCGTTCCGGCGTTTCTCAACGTCGCCATTCTCGACCCAACCGGGCGCGATATGGTCGCAGCGGCTGCCAATCCCCAAACCGCGCCTCCGCAGTACGGACGGCACGACAAAGCGGCCTATTTTCGGGCGGGTCTGCGCGGCGAAGTCTACGTCGGTCGCTGCCTGCCCGACTACGCCAAAGCGCCGGTGATGCAGATTGCGGTTCCCATTCGATCCGAGCAGGGCGGCGTGATCGGCGTCCTCGCGGCCCGTTTTTCGCTCAAAGCGCTGTGGGAGGAGATTCGCCGCGTCCGTATCGGCGCAACCGGGTACGCCTATGTTCTCGATGAAAACGGGCAGCCGATTCTGGCTCCCGCCGCCCGCAAAGAGGCCGTTCTGACCGCCACGTTCGGCGTGGACAAGCTGCAATGGACGGTCGTTGTCGCCGCCCCGCGCGCCGAGGTGATGGAGCCGATCCGGTCGCTCAAAGCCGCTGTCGCCCTCAACTCGCAGCGGGCGTTGAAGCAAATGCGGCAGGACGTCGGTCAGGCGGCGCAGGCGGCGGCAAGCCGTCAGCAGCGCCGTTCACAGCTGATTCGCAACGCCGCTCTGTCTCAGATGCAGGCGCGGTCGAGCCGGGCCTTCGACGCCATGCAGCGCACGACCGCCCGCCAGAACGACGCCGCCCGAACCATGCTGAGTCGGGCGATTGAAAACCAGACGCAGGAAACGCAGGCCATCAGCGACCGTCAAATTGTGCTTGCCGTGCAGTCGGCGGCCCGGCAGCTCGAAAAGAAGGCGCTGCCCCTGACCGACACGGCGCTGCGCCGGGCCGATCACCGGCTGACATTCCTGGCCGTCTTGATGACCTTGCTGTCGTGCAGCGTCGGCGGGTTTCTCGCCCTGGTCACGGCCCGGCGCATCGTGCGCCCTGTAACCCGCCTCGCGCTTGCGGCCCGCGCCATCGCCAACGGCGAACTCGACAAGCGCGTGGATGAGGAAGCGCCGGACGAAATCGGCGACCTGGCCGCCGCCTTCAATATGATGGCGACCTCGCTGCAGCAGAGTCAACTTCATTTGAACGAGGCCGAAGGGCAGCTGGTGCAGTCGGCGAAACTGGCCTCGCTCGGCACGCTTTCGGCGGGCGTGGCGCACGAACTCAACCAGCCGCTCGCCATCATTCGCGGCGTCACGCAGCAATTGCAGGACGAGCCGGGCCTGTCGGAAGATGTCCGGGCCGATCTGGTTTTAATCGAGGGCCAGACCAGCCGCATGATCAAGATTATCCGGCATCTCCGCACCTTCTGTCGCATCGGCAGCGTCGAGTTGTCGCCCGTGAACGCGCATCAGGTAGTTCAGGACTGCCTGATTCTGGTGGGCGCGCAATTGAAAGCGCATGACGTGAACGTGGTTCTGGAACTGGAAGATACGCCTGCATACGTGCTGGCCGATCCCAACGAACTGGAACAGGTCTTTTTGAACCTGATCACGAACGCCCGCGACGCTCTGGAGGGGCGGGCCGGGGCGCAGATTACAATCCGGTCGGGCCGGGAAGACGGCCTGCTGTATCTGGAATTTCGGGACAACGGCGCGGGCATCCCGGACGCCATCGCCGCGCGTGTGTTCGATCCGTTTTTCACGACCAAAGAGGCGGGCAAGGGAACCGGATTGGGGCTTTCCATCAGTCACAGCATCATCGAAAAGTACCAGGGCCGCCTGCACGTCACGAACGACGACGGGGCGGTCTTCACGATTACGCTGCCGCTCGCGGAGGGCGAAGCGGCGGCAGCGCAAGCCGAGGTAAATGCGGAAATGAAAGCGGCGGCAAAGACCGAAGCGGAAGCCCTGCCGCGCGCCGCTTAAGAACGGGGTTGGCAGAACGGGATTGAAACCCCGTTCTGAAATGCGAAGCCCGCCTGCGCGGGCTAAATGCACAATGCCGATGCGCCGGGGCGAGGTTCTTTGCTGCCTGCAACGCGCCCGCCTCACGCCTTCGCTCCCTTCTCCCATACAGGGAGAAGGCCCGCCAGCGCAGCGCATGAGGGTAAACCCCAGAGTTTCCATAGACCTATCAGGAGAGGGGCCGCCAGCCAAGCGTGAGGGGAATTGTACCAGGCGAGCGGGCTTGAGAGGCAAATTGAGCGGATCGCCCGGTGCGCGCAAACGACATGGTACAACCTCGCAGATTTATGGAATTACCTGGTAGTGGAATTTTGCAGGGACGTTCGCTTCGCCCGCCCGCTCTTCACAGAGAAAGGCGCGCGGACGGGCGAAGCATGGAAATAGGAACCTTTGGCGGCGGGCCGGGAGGCCAGATCGCGCAATCGCGGGGAGCGAACGAAACGCATGGCGAAAATACTGTTGGCCGATGACGAAGAGGCGCTGCGACTGCTGCTGGGGCGGCAGCTGCGCCGCGCGGGGCATGAAGTCACGCTTGCCGAAGACGGCCTGGTCGCGGCGGAACGGCTCGCTGTGGAGACTTT
Source organism: Chthonomonadales bacterium (assembly GCA_038230115.1). GTDB lineage: Bacteria > Armatimonadota > Chthonomonadetes > Chthonomonadales > Chthonomonadaceae > JBBRNU01. Next base: position 3,744 of record JBBRNU010000364.1, read on the forward strand.
CGATCTGGTCGTCTCCGACATGAAAATGCCCCGGCTGGACGGTATGGGCCTGCTGGCGCGAGCCAAAGAGCTGGCTCCCGCAACCGAGTTCGTCATCCTGACGGGGCATGGCAACATGGAAAACGCCGTTCTCGCGTTCAAGTCCGGCAACGTCTTCGATTATCTGCTCAAGCCGCTCGACGACATTCATGAACTCGACGCCGTGGTGGAGCGGGCGGTCGAGCGTCGCTTCTTGCGGTCGGAAAACGGGCGTCTGGTCGGCGAACTGCAGGCCCGTATTGTCGAGTTGGAAGCGGCCCGGCAGGAACTTTCGTTCCTGGCCGAGCGCGACGGTCTGACCGGCCTGCTCAACCACCGCGCCATGCACGCCAGATTGAACGCGGCGCTCGAAATGACAACGCCTTTACAAACCGAAAGCGAACCCGAAACGGAAACCGGGGCGGGCGTTGAAACCGGCAGCGAGAAGGAAAGCGCGGAAGCGGGCAAGGCTGCCGACGCGACAAATGACGTGTCCCCGGTCGTTTCCGTCATGCTGCTCGATATGGACCGCTTCAAGCAGCTCAACGATACCTACGGGCATCCGGTCGGCGACCAGATACTGCGTCACGTCGGGCAGGCGCTGGAGGCGGTGTATCCCGACAGCGCGCTCATCGGGCGCTGCGGCGGCGACGAGTTCATGGTCGTCATGACGGACAGCGACGCGCAAGCCGCCCGGACGCTGGCCCTCGACGTGCAGCGCTGGCTGCACGACACGCCGTTCGTCAACCCGGAGGGAACCCCGCTGCCGCTTCGCCTGTGCTTCGGCATCGCCGACACCGTGGGAACGGGCCGCTCACCGCTCAACCTGGTCGCGTCCGCCGACGCCGCCTTATACGAAAGCAAGCGGCAGGGCGGCGACACGATCACGCTGCACAGCATCGCCAGCGCCGACGGCAATCCGCTGGGCCGCTCCGCGTTTACCGTGCTGGAAGGGCTGGTCACCGCCATTGACCACAAGGATCAATATACCAAAGCCCATTCCGAGGATATGACCGGCTACGCGCTTCAGCTTACGCAGGCATTGGGTTGTTCGGAAAGCGTGTATGACGTGGTGCGCGTGGCGGGGCTGCTGCACGACGTGGGGAAAATCGGCGTGCCGGACTCGATCCTTCGCAAGCCGGGGCGTTTGACGCCGGAAGAATACGAGGTGATGAAAAATCACGTCACGCTGTCGGCGGCGATCATTCACGGCCTGCCCAATCTGGCCGATATTTTGGACGCGGTCGCGCACCATCACGAGCGGTGGGACGGCAACGGGTATCCGGGCGGACTGGCGGGCGAGAAGATTCCGCTGCTAGGCCGCATCATGGCGATTGCCGACGCTTTTTCCGCGATGACGCTGGATCGGCCCTACCGGGTCGGTATCTCCCTCGACGCGGCCCTGGCCGAAATCGAGCGCGGGGCCGGGACGCAGTTCGATCCGAACCTA
>JBBRNU010000365.1:0-5209 GCA_038230115.1 Chthonomonadales bacterium
CGCGGCGCAGGTCTTTCTGGCTGGCCTGACCGTGAACTACGAGCGTATAAATAGTGCGCGGCCCCTGCGGTTTTACCTGCACGACGCCAACGGTCTTCGACTGCGCGCCGGGCGAAGCCACGTCCACGCCGCCGTCGCCGACGCGCTGCCAGATCGTAACCTGCGCGGTTTCAGGCGCGACCTGCCAGGTCAGCGTCGCTTCCTGCCCGGAGGGAACGCGCCGGTTGTCGGCGGCGAATTTACTGACGACGAGCGGCTGAAGCGGGCGCGGGCGGTTGATCCAGTACGCGCCGCCGCCGAAACCGAGCAGCAGCAAAAAGATGCCGAGCAGGGGCGAAATCAGCGCCCGCTTCTCCAATTGCCCGTGCGTGTTGGCCGACACATAGGAATCGGCGACCGAGCGGGCGGAAACCGTGAACCCGTACAGTCGCGCGCCGCCCAGTAAAGAAGACACTTTAGGGCGGGCCGCGAGCGGAACCACTTGCGACTGGCCGGGCTTGAGCGAGATGCGGTCAATATCGAATTCATACGCGCAGCCGTCTTCCGGGTCATTGGCGTACAGGTCGAGCGTCTCCTCGCTGTTGCCCAGGTTGCCGACCATGACGTCGAAATCGTTGTGCGGGTGGAAGAAGGTCGCCACGCCGCGTTTGGGGTTCAATTCCACCTGAAGCGCGTTGTAGGGTTTGACGACAAGCGTGGCCTGCGCGATGCCGACCTCGCCGGTTTCCATCGCCTGTACGCGCACCAGAAATGGGTACGACCCGGCGCGGTTTTCGCTGTTGCGGGCTACCTTGAAGAGAATGCGCTCGGTGACGGTCGCGCCCGGAGCCACATTGACGGCGGCGACCGGAATCGAGTACCATTCGACATCAATGCCTTCCACGTCCAGCAGCAGACGATCCGGCGCGTCCTGCCGGTTGGTCATGGTCACGACAAGCTGCGCCGCGCTGCCCGGCTCAATCACGACGTCGGGGTCGGCGAGCGAAACGATAATCATTTGTACATCCGGGATTGTGGAGGCCATTGGCTCTTTCCAAAACGAACCTATCCGTCCTGCGCGCAGGGCATGATTCTTGCGTAAGCGCAATCAACTTCTTGCGGGAGCGCATCGGCGCGCGGCGGGCTAAATCAATGGACGCGCGTTGTGCGTGTCCGGTTCCGTTTTCTGCGTTGTAAGACAAGTTCCGTGCAGGAAAATTCTATTTCGTTTTTGTTCGCGGGCGCGTTGGAAGCCCGAACGCGCAAAAAACGCGACCCGCATTGCAGGACAAACACGGCGGCGCATTTGCGGCAAACCCGTCCGCGGGCGAACTTCTTGCGGCGTCTGCCAGCGTCATTATAGTCGGAAGCGGGAAATTTGTCAATTGGCGCGGACGCGGGACGGGCCAGTATATGTGGCTTCGCGCTCGTTCGCTTGCCAAATGCCGCGCTGTCGTCTATAATGGTCAGGATTTGCCAGACGCCCGAACTTTTGCGGCGTTCGACCTCGTGACGCCCGTTGACCCCAGGATAACCAAACCATGTTTTGCAACGCCTGCGGCGTGAAAAACGTCGCTGACAGTAATTTTTGCAAGCAGTGCGGCCACAAACTCGACCGCGCCGCCGGAAAAATCGCCGAAGCCGCCTTCGACGCCGCCCTGCCCGAAGCCGAGCAATTGGACGCGCTGCTGGAGCGCGCCTATCGCCTGCGCCGCGAACACAACCTCGAAGGGGCCGTCGCGCTGTGCGAGGAAGCCCTGCGCCTGCGCCCCGGCAGCACGTCGGCGCATTCCCTGCTCGGCCAGCTGTACGCCCTCAGCGGTCAGCAGGGAGCCGCCGTGCGCGAATACGAGCGCGTCCTCGAACTCAACCCCGGCAGCATCGCCGACCGCATGAAATTGGACGAGCTGCGCGATGAAACGGCGCAAGCGCCGACGGCCCCGCGCCCGCGCATCGTTCTGGCCGAACGGGACAAAGGTACTCGGCGCGGCTACAATTCCAGTGCAAACCGCTTCCTTCCGGTATCGCGAGGCGCAGCGATGGTCGCTGCGGCGGGCGCGTTCGTGGCGCTCGGCGGCTGGATCGGCGTCAAAATGCACGCTCGCGACGAGCGATTTGCCGCCCGTCCGTTGTCCGCCCCGCGTTCGTCGCAATCGCGTGAAAACGTAAACGAGAACCGCGCCAACGGCCCGGTCGCGGTCAGCCTGCCCGATACGATGAATTCAATGCGCGGCGCGGGAACGACCGCGACCGCTTCGGACGCGCAAACCGCGCAAGGGGCGTTGTCCGTCGCGCAGACGCCGCCCGCTGCCGCCGACAATCGCGCGCAAGCCGACAGCCCGTTCCTGCCCAATCTTTACCCGCCCTTCGCTTATGCCGCGCCGCCCGCCACGCGCACGGTTTATGTTCAGGCTGCCAGCGCGCCTTCAGGCGAAACCGCTCCATCCGCGCGGCATGGCATTCTGGCGGCGTCCGTCAGCCCGCCCCGCCTGTCCACGCGCGCCGCCTCCAACAATGCCGTCAGCGCGGCGCGCGATTCCGGCGATGGGCGTGTGCGTCTGGCCGACGACAATGACAACCTGACGGAGAGCGACCGGAATCATTATGTCGTGCGAGTCAGTCAGGCGGGCGGAAAAGAAAAAGAAAGCGGCGAGCCGACCGCGCCCAAAGCGCGCCCGCAGGCCCGCAATTACCCGCCGCCGATGATCCGGCTTTCCGACCCGGTCTCCGCAGGCGGCGACAACGGCGGCGCGGCCAGCGGCGAGGCGAGCGGGCTGATCGCGCTTGCCAGCGACCGGAAACTCAAAGGCGATTACGGCGGGGCCATCAGTATTTATCAGCGCGCCTTGAATTCCGCCGGGGATCGCGCCGGGTATGTCCGTCAGCAGATCGCCTATTGCTTCCAGCAAAAGGGCGACCGCAATTCGGCGATCACGAATTATCAGCGCGCGATTGGCGAGTACGAGAAACTGACGAACGGGCGGCAGGCCGAAAGCGCGCGGATCGGCATTCGCGCCTGCGAACAGGGGATCAAGCGATGCAGCGCGGAATAAATGGCGCAATGCGCGCGAGCGTGGCAATGGACGCCGCCGGCCCGCGCCGAATTGGGCGCTTCTGGCCGGGCGCAGGGACGTGCATTGGCCGGAGGATTGCAGGCGGGCTGGTCTTGCTGATGTTGGCGAGCGTTTTGAGCGTCCGGGCGCAGGCCGCCAAACCTGCCGCGCCGCCCGAAACTTCCGGCAGTCCAAGCGCCACTGATTCTGTCGTGGACGCTTCCGAGGCGACGACGCTGCTGTTCGTCCCGGCCCGCACGAGCGAGGGGGCCGCGAAGCGCGACGCCCTCCAGGTGAGCCTGCTCGATACTCTGCGCGACAGCCTGACCGCTTCCGGCAGATACCGCGTCCTGACGTTCAGCCCGACGCAGCCGGTCATCAAGCGCGCCCTGCTGGAACACACGATTTCCATTGCCGACATGATCGAGCCGGTCAAGCCCGAAACCTTGCAGCGGCTGGCGCGGGCGATTGGCGCGCGTTCCATTCTGACGTTCGGGGCCGGTCTGGACAGTTCCAGTCTGGATGTTTCGGCGACGCTCCAGGAAGTCGCCGGGCAGCAGGACTGGCAGACGCGCTTTACCGATCAGTTCCGCATCGAGACCCGTCTGGGCAAGCGGCGTTTGAACCGCAGTGAAATGGTAAATTTCGCCGTTGACGCAATCCTGACCCGCATGGGACTGGCGTCGCACCTGGCCGACAATTTGCGCGAAGCCGAGCGCGCCCGCCAGATGGAAAAATTGGACAAGGCCGAGGCTGGCGACAAGAGCAAAAAGGGCGGCAGGAACGGCGCGGCGTCCGCTTCCGTCCCGTCTCCAAACGCGCAGCAGGACACGCTGACCGCGTTAGGACAGACCGGCGTCACTTTGCCGAACCCAAACCGGACGCCCGCGCCCCAGGCCGCCAAACCCGACCGCAAAAAAGGCCAGCCTGCTTCCGCTTCCGCCTCCTCGCGCGCCGGGGCGATTCCGCCCGCAGTCGGGGCAAATCCGCCAATCCCTATCGGAGCCGACAATCCCGCTGTCCTTCCGAACGCCGTCCCGCTCGACCCGCAGCCTGCCGTCACGCCGCTAACGCCCAAATCGTCGCCCGGAATCGGCAAGGCGGCGGGCGGCAAGCGCGCGACGGCCAATGCATCGAACCCAACGCGCGCGAACGATGCCGACAGCTTCGCGCCCTTCACGACGGATACCGCGCCGGGACGCGCCGCACTGCCGGTAACGTCCAACACGGCCCCGCCGTCCAATTTCGCGCCGACTGACCACGAGGCGTCGGCGCTGAAGTTTCGACAATCCGGCGATTTGGCGAACGTGATTCTTTCTCTGCGTCGGGCCATCAACGAGCGGCCTCGCGATCTAGGCCTGCGCCGGGCGTTGATTCAGGCGTACCAGGAACGCCGAATGCCGGACGCCGCCCTTGCCGAAGCGCAGCGCGCCCAGCAGATGTCCCCGGAGGACAGCGGCCTGCAAAAGCAGATCGGCGATACCCTGCTCGCGAAGGGCGACGTGACCGGCGCGCTGAAAGCCTACCGCGAAGCCGCCAGACTCGACCCCGGCGACGCGGGCGCGCAGGTGGCCCTCGCAGACGCTCTGCTCGCCGACAGTCAGTTCGCCGAGGCGCTCGCGGGCTACGAAGCCGCCGCCAAAACCGACCCGAAAAGCCCGCTCCCGCATCGTCGCCTGGCCCGCGCCCTCGCGAACCGGGCGGCTGCCGACCCCGCGCAGTACGCCGCCAGCCTGGAACAGACGAAACTGGCGCGGGGTCTGACCCCGGCGACCGATACCGACACCTACCTCGACGATTACCTCGCCCTGATGCGTTTGATGGACTCGCGCTTGCGCGACATCGTGGACGAGCTGCAAAATACCTTTCAGGCCGCCGTCAAGGGCAAGCGCGTCGGAGCGGAACTAGCGCGCAGCGCCAGCGACATGAAACTGCGCGCCGAAGCCGCCGCCGATTATCTGGATCGGCTGCCCGCCGCGGTCGCGCAGGAAAAAACGCACGCACAGTACCAGCAGGGCGCGGCGCTCGCTTTGCAGGCTATCAGCCTGTTCCGCGACTATCTGGGTAAAGGCGACAGCAGCCAGGAAGACGCCCTGCGCGGGGCCATTGCGGACGCGCGGCGCGAACTGACGGCGGGCGCGAAACGTCTGGACGCCGCCCGCCCCGCCCCCGACACG